>NZ_JAVGCZ010000155.1:0-4133 GCF_052928425.1 Glutamicibacter sp. BSL13 | reverse complement strand
GTTCTGGCGGATCGGGTGAAGGCTTGCGCGGGCGCTGACCCCGGCACCGCCCCAGCGGCAGGTGCCTAGGAGGCGCGGCGGGCCCGGGCGGCGCGGCGCTTGAGGGCCCGACGCTCGTCCTCGCTCATGCCGCCCCACACGCCGGCATCCTGGCCGGACTCGATGGCCCACTGCAGGCAGGTTTCCACGACTTCGCAACGGCGGCAGACGCTCTTGGCCTCTTCGATCTGCAACAAAGCCGGTCCTGTGTTCCCTACGGGGAAGAACAGCTCCGGGTCCTTGTCCAGACACGCCGCGCGGCTACGCCAATCCATGCTTATTGATGCTCCTTGAAATTGCCGGGAGGTCCATCCGGGTTCCACGTCCGCAGGGATCGGCTGGCAATGCTGCAACGGCCGGGGGAGTGGAACTCGTGTCGCTGTATGCGAGACGAACCGAAATCTTCATAGTGTCCGGCAAGCACTGACTTCCGGAACCAACTTCATAAGGTTTTCATGTTACAGGTAAGTAAACAAGGGTCGTTTTAGGGAAATCAGCGGTAAACCCTGAGTGCTTAGTCACAAACCGCACTACGAATCATTGCGTACCGCAGCGGCCCGAATTTGACAATGGGTTCCTGAATCACATTTCGGTCCAAGTGGCGCTGTTTGGCCAGATCCCGCGGGGAAACGATAGATTTAAACCCGTGAGCAACAACGAACTTTCCGGTGCCCGTCCCGCCAGCGTGAAGACCGTGGCGGCACTGGTGCTGCTCGAAGCGGTGGCCGTGCTGGCCTATGGCATCAACTACCTGATGCACATCAACGACCCGGGCGTGCTGAACATGTCCGGGCGCATCTTCATGGTGGTCCTCTGCCTGGCCGCCGGCGTCTGGCAGGGTTGGGTGGCTTTCAGCTTCTTCAAGGGCCGGGCCTGGACCCGGGCCGCGATCGTGGCCTGGCAGCTGTTCCAGGTGATCCTGGCGACCACCTATTTCCAGACCGAGCTGATTGGCGCGGCCGTGGCCGCGTTCTTCGTGGCCGCCATCGCCCTGGTGCTGCTCTTCGCCCCGCAGACCACCGCGTTCCTCGGCGACCGCAAGACCCACTAGCCGCCCACCCCGCCACCGTCACCTCAAGATGATTGCGGCCGGTGGGGCGGCGTCGCGCCTCGACGAGTGGGCGTTTCAGGGGTGGGGGATCAGCACCTGCCGCGGCTGACCGGCAATGCTGCACACCGCCCGCCACGATCCATCGGCTCGCTCCGCTTCCGCGGCCGGCAGCGGGCCCCAGGCCAGCGGTTGCAGGTCCAGGGGATGGCGCGGCTCAATCACCACCACCTCGCGTTCATCGATCTGCAGTCCGGGCAGCCCGAATTCGTAGGCCAGCCGCATGGAGGGGGCGCAGAACACCACCGGCGCGCATCCCTGCTGTGCCAGCTCGTTGATCAGACCCAGCTGCCCGGGCCCGACCGCAGTTTCAAGCAGGAAGCCGGCCCGGCGGGGGCCCGGGTCCGCGGCGGGTTGCGCCCGGTGTTCACCGTCCGCTGCGGTATCCCGGTGCAGCGTCATTGCCCAGCGCGAGCACAGGACCTTGGCGACAGTGCGGCGCAACCCGGGGTCCGCAACCAGCACGAAGCCGATCCGCTGCGGGAAGAAGGCGACCGGCTCAGCCAGCAGCCCGCCGAGCCCCAGCGGATATCCCCGCGGATAGTCCCGCGCCGGCGCGGCGTTGTCCGCACCAGATGATTGCAGCGTGGTGAAGCGCGGCCGGTTAGGTGGCGGTGCGGCGATCTGCGTCAGCTGGATGGTTCGGGTGGCGCCAGCGGCGTCCACCGCCACCCCGCGCCCCACTAGCGCGGAGACGGCCGGCAGCTTCGGCCACATCATCTGCAGCGACTGCGGGGCGCCCAGCGGGAAATACCACCGGGCGGCGCACAGCTGCGCGCACTTGAGCGCCGAGGTGTCCCGATCGCCGATGAGCACCACGTTCGCCCCGCTGCCCGAGGCCTGGCGAATCACCGTGCCCAACACGTCGTCAAGGTGGGCGAAGAGGGCCGGGGGCAGGGCAGCGGCTAGCGCGCCCATGTTGCGCACCACCACCAGCACGTCATCCAGTGCGCGGCCCGCGGCCAAAAAATCCAGGGCGTCGGCCACGCGGTAGGCGTCCTGGCCGGTGAACAGCAGCAGGTGCGGCGCGTGCCCGGGCGGGGACGGGGCGGCTTCAGCCCGGATCTCGGGCAACGGGGCAGCATCAAAGTACAGGATCCGCCGCGGAATCCGGGCCAGCTGCCCGGCCAGGTAGGCGGTGCCGGATTCGGGCAGCCCGTGCACGAGCAGGGCACCTGCCGCGGCCGTCGCGGGCAGCAGCGGACCCCACGTCCCCGCGGCGAGCTCATCCACCCAGCCGCATGTGCTCTGCCCGGGTTCCAGGGCGGCCGGTGCCATCCCAGGCGGCAGCGCTGGCGCACCGAGCCCGGTCGGCAGCGGCGGGGCAAAGGGGCTGGGCGCCGGGGAACTGTCCGCCGAGCGCGCGGCCAGCGCGGCGACGTGGGCATCCAGCAAGCCCATCGCCTCCGCCGCCGTGGGCGCCCGCCCGAAGGGCCTGGGGGAGGTGAGGCCAAAACCCCGGCGGTGCCGTTCGACGAGTATCCCGTGCGGCGCGGTCGGGGCGGCCAGCGCAAAGCGCAGTACCCGGCGTCCGATGGTGGGCGAGGTGAGCACCGCCTGGCCCGGCAGCGTGAAGTGGGCGGCCTGCGGGGTGCCGACCAGGTCGCTGGATTCGGCCGGGTCCCTGACCCGCAGGGCGATCACGGTGTTGATGTTTGCCCGGGTCTGCCCGCTGAGGGTGCCGCCGGGTTTTTGCGTGGACAGCAGCAGGTGGATGCCCAGCGCCCGGCCCACCGTGGCGATCCGGTCGATGCGCTGCGCGGCGCCGGGCGCATCGTCCAGGAACACCCGGAACTCGTCGACGATGACCAGCAGCCGCGGCAGCGGCGGATCCTGGCGGCCGCGGTGTTGGCGGTAATGGGCGATGTCGCCGCATCCGTGCGCGTGCAGCAGCCGCTCGCGCCGTCCGATCTCCAGCTCCAGCTGCTGCAGCATCCGCAAGGCGCCGGCCGCGTCCAGGTCGCTGGCGAACAGCTGGGTGTGGGCCAGCGCGGCGAAGACGGACAGGCTGGCCCCGCCCTTGAAATCCACCAGCGCCAGCGCCAGGTCCCCCGGAGCGTACCGGGCGCTCAGCTCGGTGATGATCCGGCGCAGCGCCTCGGACTTGCCCGACCCGGTGGTTCCGGCCAGCAGCAGGTGCGGCCCGTCGTGCAGCACGTCCAGCTGCACGGCGGCCCCTTGGTCATCCACGCCCAGCGTGCAGGTCAGGGTTTCCGCCGCGCCAGTGGTCTCCGCCGGGCCAGTGGTGTGCGCCGGGGCCCGATGCGGCCCGGGCAGCAGGGGTTGGGTTGCCCGGTGCTGCAGCAGCAGCGATTCGACCAGCCGGGCGAAATGTTCGGGCGCCAGCCGGTGCAGACTGTCCAAGCGTGCCTGTGGATCATCCAGTTGGCACGCCAGGGTGTGCACGTCGATCCACTGCACGTTCTCGCTCACCGGCCCCGGCCCCGGCCCCAGGCCCAGCACCAGGGCGCCGGGCACCGCAGCGGCGGCTCCGGCGAGCACGTAGACCGGCGGATTCCGGCCCACCTCACCGTCCGGACTGATCCCGGCACCGGTATTGGTCGGGGGCAACGGCCCGGCCAACGCCAGCGCTTGCGCCCCGTGGCCCGGCGGCACCCCGAGTCGCACGCCAGGCAACAGCAGCAGCGTGCTGGGCAAATCCGGCAGGTGCGGATCGAGCACCAGCTGCCGGGTCCCGCACACCACCGAGGGCAGCAGCTGGGCGAGCAACGCCAGCAATACCGGCACCGCCTGCCCGGGGCGGCTCGCCCGCAGCTGCCAGGCCCCGGTGGGCCGCAGCGCGAACACCGGGCTGGCGGCGGCCAGGCTGCCGCGCCGGCCGGGCTCAAGGAACCGGTGCTCACCCGTGCTCCCGGCGCCGCCGCCCGGTGCCCCGCCCGATGCCCCGCCTGAGGCGCCGGCCCCCGGATCCCACACCCCGTCGCCGAAGAGCAGCGGTGGTGGGCTGGTGGCGCCCAGCCACCGG
>NZ_JAVGCZ010000154.1:0-4179 GCF_052928425.1 Glutamicibacter sp. BSL13 | reverse complement strand
GCCGCCGGAGGTTTGCGCATCGGCCAACAGCAGCAGGTCCTGCTCGCTCACCCCGGCCCCGGCGCGCAGGTGCGGGCGCACCCAGTCCAGGTTGCGGCGGGTTCCGCCGGAAATGTAACCGTCGCGCAGCGCCTCCGCGGCACCCTCCACCAGCGGCACCGCGGCGCGGTCAATGACGGCGCCCACCCCGGAGGCCCGGCACATCTTGAACAGGTGTCCCAGCAGCCCAAAGCCGGTGATGTCGGTGGCGGCGCGGGCCCCGCTAAGCACCGCGGCCTGGGAGGCGTCCCGGTTCAACTGCACCATGGTGGCGATGGCCTGCTCGAAGACCTCCCCGGTCTGCTTGTGGCGGTTGTTCAGCAGCCCGAGCCCGATGGGCTTGGTCAGGGTCAGCGGCAGCCCGGCCACCGCGGCGTCGTTGCGCAGCAGCTTCTCGGGTTCGGCGATGCCGGTGACCGCCATCCCATACTTCGGCTCCGGGTCATCCACCGAATGCCCGCCGGTGACCGGACATCCGGCCTCCCCGGCCACGTCCAGCCCGCCGCGCAGCACCTCGGTGAGCAGCTCCATGGGCAGCACGTCGCGCGGCCAGCCCACCAGGTTGATCGCGCTGACCGGTCGGCCACCCATCGCGTAGATGTCCGAGATCGCGTTCGCGGCGGCGATGCGCCCCCAGTCGTAGGGGTCGTCAACGACCGGGGTGAAGAAATCCGCGGTGGAGAGCACCGCCAGATCCGGGCGCACCAGTACCGCCGAGGCGTCATCCCCGCCGTCCAGGCCCACCAGCACATCCGGGTGCCCCTGTCCGACCAGGCCGGACAGCGCGTCCTCCAGCTCGCCGGGCGGGATCTTGCAGGCGCAGCCGCCGCCGTGGCCGTAGCCGGTCAGCCGCACCTGATCCGCGTGCGGGGCGCCGTTGTGCAGGGTGGTGTTCTTCTCCATGACGTGTTCCGGGATTGGTCCGGCGGCAGCCGGCCGCCGCAATCCCGTGTTCCCCTTCCCATCCAGGTGTTGGTTCGTGCGCCCATTGCCCCGCGGCCGGTGCGCCCTGCGGTGGCACATCGATGCGGAAGGTCATGAGCTCCATCACATCGTGGCACATATCCCGGACTCCCGAGCGAAATGATGGCCGGATGTGAAGCCGGCTGCCAGGGTGGCCGGGGCGGGACTGAACAGCAGGCTGAGTGCCGGCGCCGCCGGGACCCGGGGCGGTGTTAGCATAATCACGGAGGCGTCCGGGTCCTGGTGGGCCCCCCGGTCTTCAAAACCGGTGAGACCGAGCATCTCGGTCTGGCGGGTTCGATTCCCGTCCGCTTCCGCCAACAGCCAACGCTCCACAGACTTTTGGAAGGGGGCCCGTGGGTACCACCGACCCGCGCCGACTCATCCCGCGCACCGACCGGTTGCTGGCCCACGAGCCGATCCGCCGCGCCGAGCAGCGCCTAGGTCCGAATCTGGTGCGCGGCATCATCCGCCAGGTGCAGGACCAGGCCCGGGCCGGGGACCTGGCCCCCGAAGAGGTGGAAGACCAGGTGGTCGCGGCGCTGGCCCGGCACCGGCCCACCAGCCTGCGTCCGGTGCTCAACGCCACCGGCATCATCGTGCACACCAACCTGGGCCGCGCGCCGCTCTCCGCCTCCGCCCGTGAGGCGCTGGTGACGGCGGCGGGCTATGTGGACGTGGAAATGGACCTGGCCTCCGGACGGCGCTCAAAGCGCGGCACCGGCACTGTGCAGGCCCTGTTGCGCGCCTGCCCGGCCGCGCAGGACGCGCTGGTCGTGAACAACGGGGCCGCGGCGCTGCTGCTGGCCACCACCGTGCTGGCCGGTGCCGGTGAGGTGATCATCAGCCGTGGTGAGCTGGTGGAGATCGGGGCCGGGTTCCGGCTGCCGGAGCTGATCCAGTCCACCGGGACCACGCTGCGCGAGGTGGGGGCCACCAACCGCACTCACCTGCAGGACTACGCCGCCGCCGCCGCGGCCGCCGGGCCGGGCGGGTGCCTGTTGAAGGTGCATCCCAGCAACTTCTGGATCGGTGGGTTCACCAGGGGAGTGTCGGTGGCCGAACTGCGTCCGCTGGCCGATGAACACCACCTGCCGCTGGTGGTGGACCTGGGCAGTGGACTGCTGGAGCCCAATGCGGCGCTGCCGGAGGAACCGGACATCGCCGGGGCGCTGCGGGCAGGGGCCGACGTGGTGATCGCCAGCGGGGACAAGCTGCTTGGCGGCCCCCAGGCCGGGGTACTGCTGGGCCGCGCCGAGGTGATCTCCCGCCTGGCCCGCCACCCGTTGGCCCGGGCGCTGCGGGCGGACAAGCTGCTGCTCGCGGCCCTGGAAGCCAGCCTGGACGCCGAACCGACCCCGGTGCACGCGGCCCTGCACGCCGACCCTGACCGGCTGCGCGAACGCACCGAGGCCCTGGTCCGGGCCGTGGGCGGGGACGTGGTGGAACACGACGGCCGGGTCGGTGGCGGGGGAGCGCCCGGGGTGCCGCTGCCCGGCTGGGCGCTGCGTTTGCCCGAACAGCTGGCCGCCGCACTGCGCACCGGTGACCCGGCGGTGCTGCCCCGGGTGCACCAGGGCGCGTGCCTGTTGGATCTGCGCTGCATCCCGCAGTCCGAGGACCAGCACCTGGCCGCGGCGGTGCGTGCCGCCCTGGCCGCCCACGCGGCCGCGAACGGCCGGGGAGGCTAGCGGTGTTCGTGGTCGCTACCGCCGGGCACGTGGATCACGGCAAAAGCACGCTGGTGCGGGCGCTGACCGGCATGGAACCGGACCGCTGGGCGGAGGAGCGCCGCCGCGGGCTGACCATTGACCTGGGCTTCGCCTGGACGCAGCTGCCCTCCGGTAGGGAGGTCGCGTTCGTGGACGTGCCCGGGCACGAACGCTTCCTGGGCAACATGGTGGCCGGGCTCGGCCCGGTGCCCGCCGTGTGCTTCGTGGTCTCCGCCGACGAGGGCTGGCGGGAGCAGTCCGCGGACCACCGGGACGTGCTGCAGGCCCTGGGCATCGAGCACGGGCTGGTGGTGCTTACCCGAACCGACCGTGCCGGCGCGCCGCTTCAGACGGTAATCGACCAGGTGCGTGCCGAATTGCGCGGGACCGGGCTGGCGGAGGCAAAGATCCTCCCGGTCTGCGCACCCACCGGGGCCGGGCTGCCCCAGCTGCGCACCGCGCTGGACAGGCTGCTGGATTCCCTGCCCCACCCGCAGTCCGAGGCCCGGGTGCGGCTGTGGATCGACCGCTCGTTCAGCATCAGCGGCGCCGGGACCGTGGTCACCGGCACGCTGCAGGCCGGGCAGCTGGCCAGCGGCGACAAACTCGTGCTGGCGGGGGAAAATGGCGAACACCAGGTCACCGTGCGCGCTGTGCACAGCCGCAACCGGGAGGTGGACGCGGTGGGCGCCACGAACCGGGTGGCGCTGAACCTGCGCTCCGGCCTCCGCGCCGAGCAGGTGCACCGCGGGGATGTGCTGCTCACCCCGGGCGCCTGGGATTTGGTGGACACCGTGGATGTGCGGCGCACCATGGGCGCGGACCTAACCACCGCGCCCGAAGAGGTGCAGCTGCACCTGGGCACGGTGAGCCTGGGCTGCCGGCTGCGGCCGCTGGATGCAGGGCACGCCCGGCTGATTCTGGCCCGGGCGCTGCCGCTGCAGCTGGGGGACCGGCTGGTGCTGCGCACCACCGGCAGCCGCTCCGTGTTCGCCGGCGCCCAGGTGCTGGACGTGGACCCTCCGGCCCTGCAGCGGCGGGGCGCCGCCACGCGGCGCGCAGCGCAGCTGGCCGGGATGGAGCCGGACGGGGACGCGGCGCTGGAAGTGGCCCGGCGCGGTGCCGTGCGCCGCAGCGCCCTGCAACGCATGGGGGTGCGCGCAGTGCAAGCCGTACCCGACGGGGTGCTGCAGCAAGGCCAATGGTGGGTGCACGCCCCGGTGTTCGACGCCTGGCAGCGCCGCCTGCGCGCCGCCGTACAACAGCTGCTCCAGGATGACCCGCTGGCCCCCGGGCTCTCGCGTGGGGCGGCGGAAAACCTGCTGGGGGAGGCCGGAGCGGAGCTGCTGCAGCAGGTGATCGACGCCGCCGGGCTGCAGCACCGGGCCGGGTTCATCACCCTGCCCGGGCATCCAGCGGACCTGGGGCCGGCCGAACCCGGGATCCAGGCGGTGGAGCGCGCCCT
>NZ_JAVGCZ010000153.1:0-4203 GCF_052928425.1 Glutamicibacter sp. BSL13 | reverse complement strand
CCAGGCTGACGGTCAGATCGTTGGGTGGACGGTTCTGCAACAGGGGCCTCCCTCGACACGGAGCGAGGCCCAGGCGCCTCGCCTGTGTTAGGTGAGAGGCCGCACCGCCGTCGTCCCCGAGATCCGCCCGAGCAGCACCACCTCCGCGGTATCCGGGTCGGGGATCTCGGCCCGGTCGATCAGGGCACGGGCGCGCCCTCCTGGGCCGGCCGAGCCGTGCCGCAGGACCACGGCGACCGCGACCTCCTCCCCAGGCACGAATCCCCTCGCCTCCACCTCCACCAGCTCCGGTCGCCGGTGGCGCCTGCGTGGTTGCTCCGGCTGGTCCTCCTCTGGCTCGACCGGCGGCTCGGGCTTGGGTGGGGGCTGCAGGATGTCGGCGCGTACGGTGCCGTCCTGCTCGTGCACCTCGACCCGGGTCGGCACATCGAACTCGCCAATCAGCTCCGCCAGCCGCGCCCCGACCTGCGAGCGATCGAGCGTCTCGGCCGTGCCCTTGTCTCCGTTGGCGGTCATCACCAGCTGGTCGCCGTGGGCTTCGAGCACCACCAGCGGCAACACAGCCGGAACCGGCGGCGCCCCGCCGGCCCGCTTCGGAGGGAACACGCGATGCTTCATCGCGGCCACCCCCAACCGGTTACAGGGGACGTGGTTTCGCGGCGCGGTTCGTGGCTTCTCACGCCCGTCAGGTACGACCTCGATGCGCCTGGCCACCCTCGATCCGTTGCCAGCCGACGCGCGAGAGCTGCAGAGCAGCGATTGCACAGAGATCGCTGACTTACACTGGATGGGAGTAGCACGGTCGCTTCCGACCTCGCGCTCACGTGCGAGGAGGGGGGCATGAACGTGGAGACAACGACGTCGCAGAGGATCGATCCTCGCGACCTTCTCAGCGAGTGGGCCAACAGCTCTGACGAATGGGTGCGGTACATCGTTCGCCACGTGCTCACGGGAGCAGGGCCACTGAGCAGCGATGAAACAGCCGACGCATACGCCCTGTTTCGGCAGGAGAAGGCGTTCGACAGCAGAGAGCTCCCTAAAGAAGAGCCTCTCGCCACCCTCGAGTCCGAGGACGAGGCGATTGAACCGCTGACGCTGACCTCCGTCGCCAACGTCGTTGGTGTGAACGCCCTGGTGGAGGGCGGCGTCATCGAGCCCCACGCCGGACTGACCATCCTCTTTGGGGAGAACGGCACAGGAAAGACCGGGTACTCCCGCATCTTCAAGGCCCTCGCCAAGAGTCGCACTGCCGACGTGATACTCGGCGACATCGAAGCCACGACACCGAAGCAACAGTCGGCGGAGATCAGCTACACCCTCGGATCCACATCCAAGACCTACACGTGGACTGGCGGCCAGGGCATCGCCCCGTTCACGCGGATGTCGATCTTCGACAGTCCCTCCGTCAGCTTCCACGTCGACGACGACCTGGAATACGTGTACGTCCCCGCCGCGTTGGCCTTGTTCAATCACGTCATCGCCGGTATCAAGTCGGTCCAAAGCGCTATTGATCAGGCGGCCAGCGAACTGCGTTCAGGCCAGACTGGCCTTCTCTCTCGCTTCACGCGCACCGCCACGGTGTATCCCCTCATCGAGACCCTCGGGGCCTCCACCGACCTCGAACAATTGAAAAGCTTTGTCGACACGGGTGAGGACGTCGACACGCGAGTCGCTCAGTTGCGCCGCACTGTCGCTGCGCTCGAAGCAGACACCATCAGCGCAGAGATCAAGATCCAACAGCGTGTGGAACGAGTCCTCACTCAAGCATCGAATGCCGCCACGACTCTCGCCGACTTCAACACAGGCGCATACAACCGCGAACGCGAGACACTTCACGGATTGCAAGAGGACTACCGCGCATTCCGAGACTCCCTGTTCGAGGCGGCCGACCTGCCTGCCGACCCCGACGACACGTGGAGCGCCTTCGTTACGGCCGGAAAAGCCTATGAGGCCCACCTAGTGGAGCTCGGGGTGCACGACATCGACCGGTGCCTCTACTGCAGACAGCCCCTGGACGATGCTGCACGTACTCTCATCAACAAGTACTCGGAGTATCTCGAGGACAAGATCACCGCCGACATCACGGCCTCCAAGGTGCGACTCGCGGCTTTCGCAGAACCGATCACCTCGCTGGAGATCAGCGACGCCGCAACGTTCGCCGCCGAGTACGACGACACCGATGACAAGCCCGATTACCACGTCGAGCTCGACAGCACCCTGTCAGCCGTCGCCACACTCACTGAGCAACTACAGACGGGCGCGTCCATTGACTCTGCACTCACCGAGAGCGCGACCACGGACGCCGCGGCGTTGAACGTTGTCTTGACGTCCACGACGAGTGCATTGAAGGAACTGAGGAAGCAGGCCGCAACTCGTACCGAGACGCTGGTAGCCAAGCGGAAGGAGCTCGTCGAGCTCGAAGCCGCCGCTGAGCTCGGAAAGTCGTGGCCACTGATCGAGGCTCAGGTGCGCGACGCCAAGGAAGCTGACCGGTTGACCCTCCTGGCCAAGCCCATGCCGGGGTTGCTACGCGCGGTCACCGGCCTAGCAAAGACCGCCAGCGATCAGATGATCAACGAGAGCTTCGATGCGTTGTTCACCGAGGAATGCACTGCCCTGCGAGCCCCCGCGCTCGACATCGAGTTCGTCGGCCGGCAAGGCCTCGCCAAGCGACGCAAGGTCCTAACCGGCAAGCACAAGCCCTCCGCAGTGCTTTCCGAGGGCGAGCAGAAAGTTCTCGCCATGGCTGACTTCCTCGCCGAAGCCCGCTTGGCTGGGATTACCGCCCCCGTGATCTTCGATGATCCCGTGTCCAGCCTCGATCATCGCCGCATCAACGAGGTCGCCCAGCGTGTCACTCTCCTCGCGGAGACGACCCAGGTCATCGTCTTTACCCATGACATCTTCTTCGCCAGCACACTGCTTGCCCTCATGGAAACCACCAAGCGCTGCGCCTACTTCCAGATCACTGACGAAGAAGGCAAGGGCAAAATCACCCGCGCCACTGGTCCACGCTGGGACAGCCTTGGCAGCATCAAGAAGAACATCAACGAGACCATCCAGGCCGCAACCTCGCAAGACGGTGACGCCCGCGCTGCACTCGTTCGCACCGGCTACGACTGGATCCGCGCATGGTGCGAAGTGTTCACAGAGACCGAGCTTCTACAAGGCGTCACGCAGCGATACCAGCCCAATGTCCGCATGACGAATCTTCCAAAGATCAAAGCCGACGCGCTCCCAGATGCGATCGACACCGTCAATCGCATCTTTGAGGAAGCGTGCCGCTACATCGATGGGCACTCCCAGCCCCTCCCCACTCTCGGAGTGAGCCCAACCCTTGGCGGCCTCGAAACGCATTGGGCAGAATTGACTGCTGCCCGCACCGCATACATCAACGCCGACAGCTAGCGCCTCCGATACGACAAGAAGCTGCCTGCTATTGCGTGAGCCGGCCACGGGTATCGAACAGTTCGAGTTCCCCGGGCGTCATCTGATGCTGGATAAGGAAGGCTCTTTCCTTGATCCGCCAGAGGGCTTGTCCGATGCCGAAGCTCGGGAGCAGGGACTGCTCGGTCCCAGTGAGCCCGAGGGCTTGGGCAGCGGATCCGATCTGGTCGGTCTCCTGCCGGTAGACGATGCGGACCTCGGCGTTGGCGAGCAGGCTCGAGGCCAGTGCCCGCATCATCGATCCCTGGTCGCCGACGTTGTCCAGGTCGGAGAGCTTGTGGAAGACGAGGGCGTTGCTGATGCCGTAGTGACGGGCGAGGCGCCACTGGGCGTCCATACGCCGCAGCAGGGACGGGTGCGCGAGCAGCCGCCAGGCCTCGTCGTAGACCACGAGCCTCTGACCACCGCGGGGGTCGAGGAGGGCGGCTTCCATCCATGCGCTCGCACATGTCATCAGCACGCTGATGAGCGAGCTGTTCTCTGCGACTTGGGAGAGGTCCAGGGAGATCATCGGCAGGCTGGGGTCGAACGCCACGGTGGACGGCCCGTCGAAGAGGCCGCTGAGGTCGCCGGCGACGAGCCGGCCGTCGTCGGCGGTGAGGTCGCCGAGCGCGTCGGGTGTCGGGTCGAGGATCCGGTCGACGACCATCGGCAGGATCGGGGTGGTGTTGTCGCGGACGGTCTCGGCCAGGGCGATGTCGATCGCGGTGTGCTCCAGCGGGGACAGGCGCCGCTCGAGGACTGTCTCGGCCAGGG
>NZ_JAVGCZ010000152.1:0-4247 GCF_052928425.1 Glutamicibacter sp. BSL13 | reverse complement strand
GGCGGCGCCGATGCCGGGGCGCTGTTGCGCGAACTGCGCCGGGGTGGGCATCCTGGCCACGGCCCCTGGGCCGCCGAGACCCGGCGCTTTGCCCAGCTGCTGCGCCGGCAGCAGGCCCCGGCCGAGGTTGCGCCCACCCCGGGGGCGGGCGCGGAATCCGCGGCGCTGGCCGGGGTGATGGCGCTGGCCTACCCACAGTGGGTGGGACGGCTGGTGGACGGGGACGAGTATCTGCTGGCCTCGGGCACCCGGGCCAGCCTGCCGCGCCACAGCCCGCTGCACGGGCATGAGTTCCTGGCCATCGCCGACGTGGCCCGCGCCGGGGCCGGGGCGGTGATCCGCTCCGCCGCGGGGATCGAGTTGGAGCTGCTGCGGGACCTGCTGCCGCAGATGCACCGGGTGCAGACCCGGGCCGAGTTCACGGCCGGGAAGGTGAGCGCGCGGCAGGTGCAGCTGCTGGGCGCCATCGAGCTTTCAACCCGCCCGGTCAAACCCAGCGTCGAACAGGCCGGGGCCGCGGTGCTGCGGGCGCTGCAGGCCGAGGGCCTGGGGATCTTCGGGCAGCAGCCGAAGTTCCAGGCGCTGCGCGCCCGCCTGGCGCTGGCGCACCGGGAACTGGGCGAACCGTTCACGGCCATGGATGAACCGGCGTTGCTGCAGCGGGCCGATGAGTGGCTGCAGGAGGGGCTGCAGCAGATGGCCCGGGGGACCGCGGCGGCAAAGGTCGACTTGGCCCAGGCGCTGCGCTCGTTGATTCCCTGGCAGCACGCCCATGACCTGGATGAGCTGCTGCCCGAGCGGCTGCAGGTTCCCAGCGGCTCGCGCATCGCCCTGCAGTACCCCGAGCCGGGCAAGGTGCAGGGCCGGGTGGTGGCGGCGGTGAAGCTGCAGGAATGCTTCGGGCTGGCCCAAACGCCGCGGCTGCTGCACGGACAGGTGCCGATCCAGTTCCACCTGCTCTCCCCGGCCGGCCGGCCCCTGGCGGTCACCGATGACCTGCGCAGTTTCTGGGATGGCCCGTACCGACAGGTGCGCGCCGAGATGCGCGGGCGCTATCCCAAGCATCCGTGGCCGGAAAATCCCTGGGAGCACGTGGCCACCGCAAAAACCAAAAACCGGTTGCGCTAGGTACCGGCGGGCAGTGCTTGCGGCCGCCTGGAACGGGTGATCCCCGCCAGCTGGGTGCAGCTGGCGGGGATCACTGATGCCACGGGGTCGTTGAAGGCCTGGGCTTAGGCGAAGGCGGAGATGCCGGTGATCGCCCGGCCCATGATCAGCGCCTGCACCGTTTCGGTGCCCTCATAGGTGTGCAGCGCCTCCATGTCCGCGAAGTGGCGGGCCACCCGGTTGTCGGTCAGGATGCCGTTGCCGCCCAACAGGTCCCGCGCGTTCGCCGCGATCGAACGGGCGGTGCGGGTGGCGGTGTACTTGGCCAGCGAGGCGGCCGGGCCGGTGAGCTTGCCCGCCATTTCGCGGCGGGTGGACTGCACGGCCAGCAGCTGGATGGTCGCCAGCTCGGACTGCATGCGCGCCAGTCGCTCCTGCACCACCTGGGAGGCGGCCAGCGGGCGGCCGAACTGCACGCGCTGCTTGGCGTAGGCCACCGCGGATTCATAGCAGGCGGTCGCATGCCCAACCGCCGCCCAGGCCACGCCCAGGCGGGTGGCGAAGAGCACCGCGGCGGTGTCCTTGAAGCTGTTCGCGCCGGGCAGGACCATCTCATCGGGAACAAACACGTTCTCCAGGCGGATGTGCGCCTGCCAGATGGCGCGCAGCGACAGCTTGTTCTTGATGGTGGTCGCGGTGTAGCCCGAGGACTGCTGGTCCACCAGCAACCCGCGCACCTTGCCCTCGTCATCGCGGGCCCAGACCACGCTGATCCCGCCGACCGAGCCGTTGCCGATCCACTTCTTCTCGCCGTTGAGCACGTAGCCGCCCTCCACCCGGGTGGCCCGGGTTTCCAGGGACACCGAGTCCGAACCGTGGGTGGGTTCGGTCAGGGCGAAGGCGCCGGGCAGTTCCCCGCGCAGCATCGGCACGCCGAACTTTTCGATCTGCTCGGGGCTGCCGCACTGCAGGATGGAACGCAGTGCCAACCCGGCCTGCACGCCCACAATGGTGCCCACCGAGCCGTCGCCGCGGTGCAGCTCCATGTTCACCAGCCCGGCGGCCATGGCGCTCATCGGGGCGTACCCCTTCGGGGTCTGCCCGTCGCGCAGCAGATCGGCGTCGCCCAGCTTCTTGACCAGGTGCAGCGGGTAGTCGGCGGTCTCCCAGTATTCGTGCGCGACCGGGCGCACCTCATCCAAGGTGAAGGCGCGGGCCTTGTCCCACCAGGCCCGGTCCTCGGGGTCAAGGTCCTCGAAGACGCCGGTGGGATCGATCTCCACGTCGGTGGTCCACAGCTCGTAGTCCGGCTCGGTGACACCGGTGGGGAATTCGTAGGTGGTTTCTTGGGTCATGGCAGGTTGCTCCATCGGCGAAGGTGAATCTCTCGTCCACCAGCCTAATGGAACTCAGTTTCATGTCAAGAAACTTTGTCTCAGATCTTCGTCTGCCGCCCTCGGCGGCGCGGCTCAGATCCCGCCGGCCTGCTTCAGCGCCTGGGCCACCTCATCCAGCACGGCCTGCTGGTCGCCGCCGGGGTTGATCACGGAAACCACCACGGTGGTGCGCTGCCCGGGACCCGTCTCGGCCTGCTCCGGGGAAATGAGGTCGGCAAAGCGGCTCAGGAAGCGGCGCACGTCCGCGGCCAGCTCATCACGGCCGGTCGCCGCGTGGTCGCGCAGCCAGGTGCGCAGGTGATCGTTGTGGATCGAGACCAGGGCCGCGCTCAGCCCCAGGCGCAGGGAACGCTCCCCGGGGGCGGCAAACAATCCCTTGGCGCGCAGATAGTCGTTAAAGGCCCGTTCAAAGCGGTGGGTGGAAACCAGCTCCCGGTCACGCAGCGCGGGCACCTCCTGCAGCAGCTGGTGGCGCAGTTCCGCTGCCGGGGGATTGGCGGTGTACTGGTCAAAAACGACCGACACCGCCTCGGTCAGGGCCTGCATGGTCGGGGCCGAACTGGTGCCCAGCACCGTCTGCAGATGGGTGATGATCATTTCCTGGTCCGCGAAGACCATGTTCTCCTTGGAACCGAAACGGCGGAAAAACGTGGAACGGGACATGCCGGCGGCATTGGCCAGCTCATCGACGCTGGTGGCGTCAAATCCCTGGTCGATCAGCAGTTCGAGGGCGGCAACGGGCACGGCGGAAGAAGTGATCATGATTTGTTGAATCTAGCATGTTTCCGCGGTTTGCCGCCCCGTCCGAACCGGGTGCCCCACCCCGGCCACGACGGCGGTGCCCCAGCTTCGCAGTGGGACGGGGCGCTGGGCCGAAGCTGGGATCTGCCAGTGTGGGGCCGCGTTGAGATTGTGATAGGCCGCCGCCGTGATTAGGCTAAACAACATGATGCGCCGCACCGTGGTGTGGTCATCGGCCCGAAGCACGACCTGAAACGAAAGAAGTGAGGATCGATGGGTATCTCAATTGCAAATGCCGCACTACGTCTGGTCAGCGGTGCGTACATCCTCAACAGCGGCATCAACAAGCTGCGCCTGGATGAGGAAAGCGCCGCCGGGCTGCAGCAGATGGCCTCCAACGGCGTGCCGCAGCTGGGCAACATGGAACCGGCCGCGTTCGGCAAGGCGGTCTCCGCCACCGAGATCTCGCTGGGCTCTGCGCTGCTGCTGCCACTGGTTCCCTCCCGCCTGGCCGGACTGGGCCTGGCCGGCTTCTCAGGAGTCATGCTCAGCATGTACCTGCGCACCCCGGGGCTGACCGAATCCGACGGCATCCGCCCCACCGCCGAGGGCGGCACCCTGGCCAAGGACGTGTGGCTGGCCGGAATCGCCGTCGCCCTGATCTTCGGGCGCCGCTCCTACCGGCAGCAAAAGAAGAAGAACAACAACAAGTAGGCTTTTCGGGGCCGAACCCACCGGGTGCCCCCACCACCGCCGATGTCCGTCCCGGCCGGGGCGGGCGCGGTTGGTTCGGGGTGGCTTAAGCAAAACCGCGGTGTTGGCAGGACCAGTTTCGGTCATGCCAACACCGCGGTTTTTGCGTCTGCGCCTAGTCCTGCTGGACCGGCTGCTTGGCCTGCTGCGGCTGCTCCGCCGGGCGGCCGCGGAAGAAGACGACCACCAGGATGGCGGCCAGGGCCACCAGCCCGGGCAGCAGCATTGCCTGCCCCAGGCCCACCGAGA
>NZ_JAVGCZ010000151.1:0-4314 GCF_052928425.1 Glutamicibacter sp. BSL13 | reverse complement strand
CCCGCCAATCCCCCCGCCGTTTCCTCCCCGGCCCCGCGCCGCGGTCGTCCCCGGGATGCCGCGCGCGATCAGCAGATCCTCACGTGCGCCCAGCAGGTGTTGGCCGAGCAGGGGTTTGCCCAATTCACCATGGATGAGGTGGCCGCGCGCATCGGCGCCTCGAAGGCCACCGTGTACCGCCGCTGGTCCTCGCGCACCGAGCTGCTGGCCGCGGCGATCAGCTCCCTGGAATGGAACAGCGCGGCCCCGGACACCGGGTCGCTGCGCGAGGACCTGATCCAGCTCACTGCCATCTGGTTTGCCCAGGATCCGATGCGCGATGCGATCTTCGTGAATCTGTTGGCGGCCCTGCCCAGCGACGAGCAGCTGCACGAGCTGTACATGGCCAATATCGCCACCCCGCGGGCGCACCTGGTGCAGACAGTGGTGGAGCAGGCACGGGCCCGCGGGGAGCTGAGCGCGCAGTCCAGCACCCAGTCCACGCGGGGCATCCTGTCGGCCATGGTTTTCCACCGTCTGGTGGTCGAACGCCGCCCGGTGGACCGCGCCTATGTGGAAAGCGTGGTGGACGAGGTGATCCTGCCGGCGATGCATCACCAGAAGTAGCCCCGCCGCCTGGCTGCCGGCGGTGCCGGAGCTCACCCCGCCACCGCATTGCCATTAACGAAACTGCTCAGTATCGTTAATGGCAATGCGGTGCCCGCTGCTGTGCGCCGCCCCGTATCCACACCCCTTGGCAGGGAACAGATGGCAGGCAATGACTAGAAAACTTCTGGAGAACCGCGAGACCACTCGCACCGGCGGCTTCAAGCTCGTCTTCGCCGGACTCATCCTGGCCGTGCTGCTCAACGCACTGGACCAGACGATCGTGGCCACCGCGCTGCCGACCATGGTCGGTGAACTACATGGATTCGACCAGCTGGCCTGGGTGATCACCGCCTACGTGCTGGCCTCCACCATTGGGCTGCCGATCTACGGCAAGCTCGGCGACCAGTTCGGGCGCAAGCCGGTGTTCGTCTTCGCGATCGCGGTCTTCCTGGCCGGCTCGGTGCTCAGCGGGATGGCCGGATCCATGCCGCTGCTGATCGCCTTCCGCGCCCTGCAGGGCCTGGGCGGCGGCGGGCTGATGATCGGCGCGCAGGGCATCATCGCGGACCTGGTCCCGCCGCGGGACCGCGGCAAGTACATGGGCCTGCTGGGGGCCGCGTTCGCGGTCGCCTCGATCAGCGGGCCGCTGCTGGGCGGAATCATCACCGAGGCGTGGGGCTGGCGCTGGATCTTCTACATCAACCTGCCGTTGGGCGCGATCGCGCTGGGCTTCATCCTCAAGTACCTGCACGTACCCGGCACCCCGCGGCGCACCGGAACCCTGGACTACGCCGGCATGGTGCTGCTGAGCATCGCCTCGGTGCTGGTGGTCCTGCTGACCAGCTTCGGCGGCGAGCAGGGCTGGGGCTCCGCGCTGGTGCTGGGGTTGGGCGCGGGCCTGGCGCTGACGGTCATCGCCTTCGTGCTGGTGGAGCGCCGCGCCGCGGCCCCGGTGATGCCCGGCAGCCTGTTCCGCAACGGGCAGGTGCTGCTGGCCACCACCATCGGCGTGCTGGTGGGCGTGGTCATGTTCGCCACGATTTCCTACCTGCCCACCTACTTCCAGCTGATCAACGGCGCCAGCGCGGTGATGTCCGGGCTGATGCTGATCTCCATGACCCTGGGCAACGTGGTCGGTTCGATGGGCAGCGGCTGGCGGGTCTCCCGCACCGGACGCTACAAGGTCTTCCTGGTCTCCGGGCCGGTGCTGATGCTGGGCGGGCTCGCGTTCCTGGGCACCATGGGCGTGGACACCGGCTACCTGTTCGCCGCCACCGGCATGCTGCTGGTGGGCTTCGGAATCGGGGTGATGATGCAGAACCTGGTGGTGATTGTCCAGGCGCAGGTGCCGCATCAGCAGCTGGGGGTGGCCACCAGCGCGACCAACTACTTCCGCATGATTGGCGCCTCGACCGGCATCGCCGTATTCGGTTCGGTGTTCGTCTCCACCTTCACCGGCAACCTGAACGCCTCCGGGGTGCAGCTGGATGCCGCCGGCGGCGGAGTGGGTTCACTGACCCCCGAGCTGATCGCAGGGCTGCCGCAGCGCAGCCAGGAGCTGGTGGCCCAGGCGGTGGCCGGATCGATGCCGCAGATCTTCCTGATCGGGATGTTCCTGGCCGGGGCCGCGCTGCTGCTCTCCATGCTGATCCGCGAATCCCCGCTGGCCACCCGGTAGCGGGGGATCCGCCAGCGCACACAGAAGGCCGCGGGGCGTAGGCAGTGACAAAGTCACTGGCTACGCCCCGCGGCCTTCGCGGCAGGCTCGGCCCGCCGCCAAAAAGTGCTGGGGCGCCTAGTCGCCGTCGGCGGCCAGCTGGCCGCAGGCCCCGTCGATTTCCTTGCCGCGGGTGTCGCGCAGGGTGGTGGGCACGCCCAGCTCATCCAGGCGGTGCACGAACTTGGAGGTGATGTCCGGTTCGGAGCGGGTCCAGATGGATCCGGGCACCGGGTTCAGCGGGATCGGGTTCACATGCACCCAACCGCGGCCGCGGGCGTTGAGCTTCTTGGCCAGCAGCTCGGCACGCCACTCGTGGTCGTTCATGTCCTTGATCAGCGCGTATTCGATGGAGACCCGCCGTCCGGTCTTCACGTAGTAGTCGTGCGCGGCGTCCAGCGCCTCGTCGACCTTCCAACGCGAGTTCACCGGGATCAACTCGTCACGCAGCTCGTCGTCCGGAGCGTGCAGGGACAGGGCGAAGGTGACCGGGATGTTTTCATCGGCGAGCTTGCGGATCGCCGGGACCAGCCCAACGGTGGAAACGGTGATGCCGCGCGCGCTCATGCCCAGCCCCTCCGGGGCGTCGGCCACCATGCGGTGCACCGCGTTCATGACGCGCTTGTAGTTGGCCAACGGCTCACCCATGCCCATGAACACGATGTTGCCCACCCGTTCGTCCGGGTGCTTCTGGCCGCCCAGCCCGCCTTCGGCGATGACGCGGTTGGCCTGGACAATCTGGTCCAGGATTTCCGCGGTGGACATGTTGCGGGTCAGCCCCGCCTGGCCAGTGGCGCAGAACGGGCAGTTCATGCCGCAACCGCACTGCGAGGAGATGCACAGGGTGATGCGGTTCGGGTAGCGCATCAGCACGGACTCGACCAGCGAGCCGTCAAACAAACGCCACAGGAACTTGATGGTCTTCCCGTCATCGGTGGTCAGTCGCTTCACCTCGGTGAGCAGGGTCGGGAACATCGCCTCGGCCAGTTCCTCGCGCCCGTTCTTGGGCAGGTCGCTCATCTTGGCCGGGTCGGTGGTGTAGTGCTGGAAGTAGTGCACCGAGAGCTGCTTGGCGCGGAACGCCGGCAGCCCCAGCTCCTTCAGCTTCTCCTGGCGTTCGGCCAGGGTGAGGTCCGCCAGGTGGGTCGGCGGCTGGGAGACGCGGCGCTTGGCGGCGAACTGCAGCTGCGGGCGGCCATCGGCGCCCATCTCCTGCTTCCAGCCTTCGGGGGTGGGCACCACCTGGGTGCGGCCCTCGGCCTTGGCGCGGGACTGCGAGATGCGCAGCTGCTGGGCGCGCTGGGCCGCGGCCTGCTCCTGGCGCAGGGCCTTGCGTTCAGCCGCGGAAAGTGTGGAAGAGTCGATAGAAGTCATCGTTTCCATTGTTTCATGTCTTGCCTGGCAATGGGCGGTGAGTTGCCGCACGCCGATGGCGGGCGCTCAGCGCCCGGGTGTCCCGGTGCCCTGCGCCCAGCGCATGGTGAAGGTGCGGGCCACCGCGGTGCGGATGCGGTCGTTGGCGGCCAGCGCCGTAAAGAGCCGGTCCCGGACCGGGACCAGGGCGGTGGGCAGCGGACGGCCAAGCAGCATGTTCAGGTGGGCCTGGTATCCGGCCCGACGGGCGGCGCGCAGCCTCATGCTGCTGAAGTGGTTTAGCTGCTGCGTCGTGGCGCCGGTGGTCAGCAGCCGGGCCAGCTGCTGCGCGTCCCCCAGCCCCAGGGTCATGCCCTGCCCGCCGATCGGGCTGACTTCATGGGCGGCGTCCCCGATCAGCACGGTGCGGCCGTGCACCATGCCGGGAACCCGCCGGTTGGCGGTGCAAAAGGTGCTGCGCATGGTGCAGGTGTGTTCCTCCAGCCGCCAGCCGGTGCGTTCGTGGACAATCCGGGGCAGGTCCCACGGCCCCTCCAGGGCGGCGTGGCGGCCCACGTGCGCCACCCAGCGGCGGCGGTGCTGGGGCAGCGGGAACGATTCGATGATGCCATGCGGGTGCAGGAAGAGGGCGGCGC
>NZ_JAVGCZ010000150.1:0-4377 GCF_052928425.1 Glutamicibacter sp. BSL13 | reverse complement strand
CAGGAAGTCCACCTCGCGCCCCAGCAGCCGCCCGGCGGCCGCCGCGGTGCTGGCACCCACCGCCGCGAACCGGGTGTGCGGGGGCAGGGGCCGGCCGGCCAGGCGCTGGGCAAGCACGTGCACGGTGCTCACCGAGGTGAGCATGACCCACTGGTACTCCCCGGCGGCCAGCCGTCCCACGCGTTCATCCAGCGCCGTCAAATCCTGCGGCCACACCGTTTCGATCAGCTGGGTGCAGCTGGAGTCGATGCCCAGCCGGGCGAACTCGGCGACGGTGGCCGCCGCCCGGTGGGCGGCGCGCAGGATGATCGCGTGCGGGGCCATGGGCGCCTAGGCCAGCCCGGCGATGACCGCCGCGCCGTTCTCCAGCATCCGGCGGGCCAGCACCCGGCCCACGTCCAACGCCCCGGCCTCATCGCGAACCGGTGCCGCGTGGGACTGGCGCATGATCTGGGTGCCGTCGGGCCGGCAGGCCACGGCCTCCAGCACCAGCTGTTCGCCCTCGAAGTGGGCCAGGGCCCCTATCGGGGCGGCGCAGCCGGCCTCCAGGGTGTTCAGCAGCGCCCGTTCGGCGGCAACCTGCCAGCGGGTGGCGGTGTCATCGAAGCGTTCCAGTGCGGCATCAAGTTCGGGGGCGCCGCTGCCGGTGGAGCGCACCTCCACGGCCAGGGCCCCCTGGCCGGGGGCCGGCAGCATGATCGCCGGATCCAGGTATTCGGTGATGTGCCGTTCCATCCCCAACCGGTGCAGCCCGGCCGCGGCCAGGATCACCGCGTCCAGATCCCCCTGCACGGCGCGTCCCACGCTGCCGTCATCCAGGGTTTCGCCCACGCCCTTGACCCGGCCGAGCCGGGTGGGCACGTTGCCGCGGATGTCCACGATCTGCAGGTCCTTGCGGTGGGCCAGCAGCTGGGCGGCGCGGCGCGGGGAGCCGGTGCCGATCTTGGCACCGTCGGGCAGCTGGGCCAGGCTCAGCCCGTCACGGGCGCACAGCGCGTCCCGCACGTCCTCGCGGACCGGGATCGCGGCCAGCGCCAGGCCCTGGGGCTGCACGGTGGGCAGGTCCTTGAGCGAGTGCACGGCCAGATCGCACCCGGCATCCAGCAGGTGCTGGCGCAGTGCGGCGGCGAACACGCCGGTGCCGCCCAGGGTGGCCAGTGATCCGGTGACCACATCCCCCTCGGTGCGCACCAGCACGGTGTCGGCACGCAGCCCGCTCAGCTCGGCCAGCTGGTCTGCGGCCCACGCGGTCTGGGTGGTGGCCAGGGCGCTGCCCCGGGTTCCCACGGTGAAGGATTCGCTCATGGCTGGGGCACCCCCACCTCGGAGTCCATCCCGGCGATGGTCGGGCGCAGGGAGCCGTCCTGGGCCGGCTTCACGCAGCACGCGGCCGGGCACACGTCGAACCACGGCCCGCCGGCCACGGCGCTGACCCGCCCGGTGCGCCGCGGGGCCCCGTCGGGGCCGGTCAGGCGTTCCTCGATGACGTCGATCAGTCCGGAGACGAACTTGGTGTGGGTGCCGGGGGTGGGCACCCGGCAGAAGGCCAGGCCCAGTTCGGCGCAGGTGTCCTTCGCCTCGGTGTCCAGGTCCCAGAGCACCTCCATGTGGTCGGAGATGAAGCCGATGGGCACCACCACCACGCCGGCCACGCCATTGGCGGCGTCCTGTTCCAGCGCGTCGTTGATGTCCGGTTCCAGCCACGGAATGTGCGGGGCCCCGGAGCGCGACTGGTAGACCAGCGAATCCTCCAGGCCCTCCGCCTCGGGCACATGGGCCAGGATGTGGGCGGCGACCGCCCGGTGCTGGGCGGTATACAGGTTCTCCGGGTAGTTTTCGTGCTCGGCGGCCGGCCCGGCGGCGTTCGCGTCGCTCATCGGGATCGAGTGGGTGACGAACACGATCTTGATCCGTCCCTCCGGGTTCCCGCGATCGGCCAGCTGCTCACGCACGTCGGCCAGGGACTGCCTCACCCCGTCGATGAACGGCTCCACGAAGGCCGGGGTGTCAAAGAACTGGCGGACCTTGTCCACCTCCACCACGCCCTCCAGCCCGGTTTCGCGCAGCCCCATGCCCAGATCCTCACGGTACTGGCGGCAGGCCGAGTACCCGGCGTAGGCGCCGGTGCCCAGCAGCAGCACCTTGCGGTGCCCGTCCGCGGCGATCTGCTTGAGCGTGTCGTTGATCATCGGGTACCAGTTGCGGTTGCCCCAGTAGACCGGCAGCTGGATGCCGCGGGCCTCCAGCTCGGCCTCCAGGGCCGCCTTCAGCGCCCGGTTCTGGGCGTTGATCGGGGACACGCCCCCGTTGGTGCGGTAGTGGACGGCCACCTCCTCCAGGCGCTCATCGGGGATGCCGCGCCCGGCGGTGACGTTGCGCAGGAACGGGATCACGTCCTCCTGGCCCTCCGGTCCGCCGAAGCTGGCCAGCAGCAGGGCGTCGTAGGGCTTGGGGGTCATGGTGCCGTTGGCGTCATACCCGGTGCGCGGGTCGAAGTCCTGGTTCACTGCAGGACCTCGGCAACCTCGACGGCGCTGATGCGCCGGCCGGTGTAGAACGGGGTTTCCTCGCGCACATGGTGGCGGGCCTCGGTGTAGCGCAGGTGGCGCATCATGTCGACCAGGTCGATCATGTCATCGGCTTCCAGGCAGACCTGCCATTCGTAGTCGCTGAAGGAGAACGCGGCCACGGTGTTGGCCAGCACGTTGGGGAAGTCGCGGCCCAGGATGCCGTGGTCGCGCAGCATCTTGCCGCGGGAAGCCGGGTCCAGGGTGTACCAGTCGTGGGAGCGCACGAACGGGTAGACGGTCATCCATTCCTTGGCATCCAGGCCCCGGGCGAACGCCGGGGAGTGGTCCTTGGCGAATTCGGCCTCGCGGTGCACGGCCATGGTGGAGTAGGCGATCTCGGTGCCGGCAAACAGGGCGCTGCGCCGGATCCGGCGCATGCCCGCCTGCAGCAGCTCGGCGGCCGGACCGTGGATCCACACCATGACATCGGCGTCCTGGCGCATCGCGGAGACGTCGTAGAGCCCGCGCACGCTCACGCCCTGGTCGGCCAGCTCCTGAACGAGGGTTTCGAACTCGGCCGCACCCTGCCCGCGCTCGGCCGGGACCGAACGCTTGAAGACGGTCCACAGGGTGTAATACATGGTGGCGTTGCCGGCGGCCTCGCGGTCACGCAGCACCGGTGAGTTGTTCTCTGGACGTTCAGTCATGGTTCTCTCCTCGGTTGGATTCTCGGTCAATGGTCTTGGTGGCCGGCGCATGGGTCCCGGGCCGGCGGGTCGGGTGGGGCTAGCTGGCGCTGATGGCGACCTGGGCCCTGGTGTGGGCGATGACCCGGGCCAGGCCGGTGCCCGAACGCCAGGCCCCGACCACGCTGAGCCCCTGCAGGTCCTGCAGCGCCTCGTCCAGCCGGGCGTTGGCCTGGCGCTGGGCGTTGCCGGTGAGCGGCACCATGTCGCTGAAGCGGGAGATCGCGCTGCCCAGCACGTCGTCCTCGCCCACGTCCACGCCCAGGATGGTGGCGGCGTCGGCGATTGCCTGGCTGGTCAGCGCCGCGTCGTTGCCGGCCTCCACCAGCGGTTCGCGGTGTCCGATGCGCCCATAGGACAGGCGCACCACGTGGGTGCCCGGTCCGGTGGCGTCCCCCAGCCACGGCCATTTGGCGGTGGAGTGGGTCAGGGCCTTGGCCTTGATCGTCGAGCCCTCGGTGACCAGCACCCCGCTGCCGCGCGGGGCCTCGTCCAGTTCGGGCTTGTCCACCACCAGGATCACCAGGGCAATGGAGTTCGACTCGCGTCCGGCGCCGGCCAGGGTGCCGGCCGGCAGCAGCGGCTGCAGGAGCGGGGCCGCGGCGGCGGCTTGGGTGGCCACCACCACCTTGTCGGCGTGCAGCACCTCGGTATGGCTGGTGACGGTGAAGGGTTCGGCGGCCTGCGGATCATGGGCCAGGGCGGTGACCGGGGCGTTGCGCACCAGGTTCACCCCGGCCTCGCGCAGCTGGGCCGTCAGTTCGGTGATCAGCGTGTACATGCCGTCCTGCAGCCCGGCCACCCGGGAACCGGCCGGGGCCTGGCCCTGCAGCTGGGCGACGGCGCGGGCCAGCGAGCCGGTGTCCTGCATCGCCTGGCGCAGCCCGGGCGCGGCGGCGTCGATGTCCACCTGGTTCGGGTCGGTGGAGTACACCCCGGCCACCACCGGGGCGACCAGCTGCTCCAGAACGGCCGAGCCCATCCGCTGGCGCACCACCTCGCCCACGCTCAGCTTCTCGGTGGCCCACTTCTTGGGCATCGGGGTGACCAGGTCGGCGGCGGCGCGCACCACGGCCGGGCGGCCAATCAGGGCCCGGACCTCGTCGCTGCGCACCTGGGCG
>NZ_JAVGCZ010000149.1:0-4470 GCF_052928425.1 Glutamicibacter sp. BSL13 | reverse complement strand
GTTGCCCGGCCGCCCCGAGCAGCCCGGCCAGCCGGGTGGGGCGGTACTCTTCGCCGCCTTCGGGGGACAGCAGCCCCAGCCAGTGCTTCCGGTCGCGGTCCTCGGCCGCCGAGCCGTGGTAGGCGCTCTCGGCTTCCAGCACCGCCTGCGGGTCGGTGAACGGGGTTGCGGACACCGGGCTTCCGGTCGCCAGGGCCGTATAGTGCTCGGCCACCCGCCGGGCGACCAGCGCAATCCCGTACCCGTCGATGAGCACGTGGTGGGCGACGAGCACCCAGACCGCCAGCGGCTGGGCCTCGGCGCGGGGGTCGGCCAGCAGCAGGCGCTGGTGCAGCAGCTGTCCTTGAAGGGTGATCATGGGCAGGTAGCGCTCGCGCAGGAAGTCGGTCAGCTGCTGGTCATCCGCCGTGTGCAGGTCCCCGGGCAGCGCCTGGGCCGGCTGCGGCTCGGGGACCGGCCCGGGCACCAGCTTCATGGCCTCGGCGTCGAAGCGGTGGCTGAACCATGGCACTTCGGCCAGGGTGCGCTGGATCGCCTCGGCCAGGTGGGCTGAGGAGATCCTGCCGCGGAACACCACCGCGTCCCCGACGGCGAAGTCGGCGGTGTCCGGGGCCGCCAATTCGGCGTGCACCATTCCGGCCTGGGCGTCGGTCAGCCGCAGGGCGCGGGTCGTGGCGGGGGCGAGGGTCATGGTGTGGGTTTTCCTTCGGGGTTTGAAATTTGCTGCGATCTACCGGGAGGGAACGGCGGCCAGCACGGTGCCGACCAGCTGCTCGACGTCGGCGCTGGCGGCCAGCCGCGGGAAGTCGACCGCGGCGCCGGCGGCACGCCAGGTATCGATCAGGCCCATCAGCCGGATGGAGTCGATGCCCAGGTCCGCCAGCGCGTCCGCGGGCTCGATTTCCTCCACCGGCAGGCCGCCGGCGGCGGCGAGGTCTGCCAGGATCCGGTTTTCGTCCAGGGAACTCATGCGCTCACCTGCCCGGTGGCGGCCAGCGCCCGCCCGGCCGCGTTGGCGCCGAGGATCGAATCCAGGATTTCCCCGGCGCGCACCGCCACGTTGGAGAGCAAGGTGGCGGAGATCCCGTGCTGGTGCTCGGTCTGCCCCACCAGGTAGAGCTTGGCGTCATCGGGCAACAGCGTGTTGGCGCTGTAGTCGCGCCGTGCGGTCGGCCGCCCGGCCTCGTCCCGGCAGAGCATTGCCGCGTGGCTGCCCAGCAGCGTGGTGGGATCCAGCGCCTGGTAGCCGGTGGCGAAGATCGCCACATCCACTTCCAGCTGGCGGGTCTGCCCTTCCAGATCCTCGCGCAGCGTCAGCTGCACCCCGGCCTGCCGGTAGTCCTCCCGGGCTGAGAGCACCCGGGTGGCGCGATGCCAGTGCAGCCGGTTGGCGCCCAGCCAGTTGTCACGGTATTCGATGTCGTACAGCGCGGCGATGGTTTCGGGGTTGACCACTGAATTGTTGGTGTTGCGGTGGGCCTCGGTGATGGCCTGGCGCACCGGGGCGGCGGTATCGAACAGCTCGTCCACGGCGGCGGGATCGAAGATCCGGTTGGCATACGGCGAGGCGTCCGAGGGCACCAGGCCGTAGCGGGAAATGACCGGGTGGATCTGCGCGTTCGGGCAGCGGGAGTACATCTGCTCGATCACCTCGGCGGCGCTCTGCCCGCCGCCGATGACCGCGACCGAGCGCACGGCATCGGCGTCCAGGGTTTGCGCGCGTTCCAGGAATTCGGCGCTGTGCCAGATCCGGGCGCCGGCGCGCACGCCCTCGGGGTAGACCGGGCGCAGCCCGCCGGCGAGCACCAGGTGGCGGGTGGCCACGGTGCGCACCCCGATCGCATCCGCGATGTCCACTTCGTAGCCGGTGATCCGGCCGCCGGCGGTGCGCGGCACCACGCGGACCACCTCGGAGGAGTACTGCACGTAGTCGGCCAGCTTGCCGGCCACCCAGCGCAGGTAGGCGACGAATTCGATGCGCAGCGGGGCCATGGATCCGCGGTTGAAGAAGTCGGCCAGCCGGCCCTGCTCGAGCAGGAAGTTCGTGAACGTCATCTCGCTCATCGGGTTGCGGAAGGTCACCAGGTCCTTGGCGAAGGCCACCTGCATGCTGGCGTCCTCGAAGAGCAGGTTCTTGTGCCAGCCGGCTTCGGCGGCCCGGTCCAGGAACAGGGTGCGCAGCTTCGACTCCTGCGGGGCCCGGCGATTGTGCTCATCGATGGCGATGGCCAGGGCCATGTTGCTCGGGCCGAAGCCCAGGCCCACCACGTCATAGGCGTCGGTGTCGGTGGGGCTCATGATTCTCCTTGGAGTAGGGCCGCGCCGGGGCGCAGCGTGTTGCGGCTGATCTTTCCAATGTGGGTGGTGGGCAGCTGGTCGACGATCGAGATCACGTCGGGGATGTGGTGGCCGGCGACCTGCCGGGTGCGCATCCAGGTGCGCAGCGTCTTGGCGCGCGGGCGCGGCGCTTCCCCGCGGGGCACCACGTAGGCGTGGGTGCGTTCGCCCAGCACCTCATCGGGTACCCCGATAACGCTCACGTCGTGTACCGCCGCGTGGCGCAGCAGCACCGCTTCGATCTGCTCGGGGCTGACCTTTTCCCCGCCGCGGTTGATGACGTCCTTGGTGCGCCCCACCACGCTCAGATAGCCGCGCTCGTCGCGCACCACAATGTCTCCCGAGCCGTAGAACCCCTCCGGGGTGAAGCTGGCCGCATTGGCCTGCGGGTTGGCGTAGTAGCCGCGGATCGTATAGGGGCCGCGCACCCACAGGTTGCCCGGTTGCCCGTCGGGCACCGGGTTGCCCTGCGCGTCGAGCACCAGCACCTCGTCGGCCTCGCTCATCGGCTTGCCCTGGGTGGAGACCACGGTCTCGAAGTCGTCATCGAGCCCCGTGTAGCACACCAGCCCCTCGGCCATCCCGAACACCTGCTGCAGCGTGCAGCCAAGCTCCGGCATGATGCGCTCGGCCACGGCCCGGGCCAGCTTCGCCCCGCCCACCTGCAGCACCTGCCAGCTGGAAAGGTCGTGCCCGGCGCGCTCGGGCGAATTCAGCCAGGATTGGGCCAGCGGCGGCACCGCGGCGACCAGGGTGACCCGGTGCCGGGCGATCAACGAGAAGACCCGCTGGGCGCTGCCGTCCGGCGCGCACACCACGGTGCCGCCGGTGGCGAACACGCCCATGAAGCCCGGGGAGCTCGCGGCGAAATTGTGGGCCAGCGGAATCCCGGAAAGGAACACCGTCTCATCGTCCAGGCCGCAGATCTCGGCCGAGCGCTCGATGGAGTAGGCGTAGTCGCGGTGGGTTTTGGGGATCAGCTTGGGCTTGCCGGTGGTGCCGCCGGACAGCTGCAGGAAGGCGGCCGCGTGCGCTGGGCGCGGGCAGCCGGTGCGCGGCACCTGCCATCCGGCGCCCAGCAGCTGAAGGCCCTGCTCGTAGAGGTCTTCGGCGTCCACCGCCGGCAGCTCGGGTAGCCGGGCGGCCAGGTCCTCGCGGAAGGCCGGCACGTCGAGGCCGGGGATCTGGCGGCTGGTGATCAGCAGCACCGCCTGCGAGGCGGCGGCCAGGTGCTCCAGCTCGCTGCCGCGGTGGCTGTGCACGGCGAAGACCGGCAGCGCGCCGAGGGAGATCACCGCGTAGACGGCATCAAAGAACTCCAGCGCATTGGGCACGTGGATCAGCACGCGGTCCCCGGGGTTCACCCCGCGGGCCGCCAGGGCCGCCTGCGAGACGTCGATGCGGCTGACCAGTTCGGCGTAGCTGACGCTGCGCTCGCCGTCGATGACCGCCGGGTGATTCGAGCGGCGGGCCGCGGTGTCGCGCAGCAGCCGATCCAGGGTGCGGTCCTTCCAGTACCCGGCGGCCAGGTAGCGTTCGGCGAACTCGGCCGGGTAGGCGGTGACTCCTTCGAGCATCGGATCGTCGGTGCGCCCGTTCACGGCTGCACCTGCCTGGCATCCGCCGCGGCCCCGAGTCCGGCGAGCATGGTGCCGAACTTAGTGGCGGTCTCGCGATGCTCTGCCAGCGCGTCCGAGCCGGCAACGATCCCGGCGCCGGCATGCAGCGTGGCCCGGCTTCCGCGCAACACGGCGCTACGCAGCAGCAGCGCCCACTCCCCCTCGCCGCGCGCGTCCATCCAGCCGACCAGCCCGCCGTAGAATCCGCGCTCGGCGGTTTCCAGCTGCGTGATGGCCCGGCGGGCAGCGGCGGTGGGGGTGCCGCAAATGGCGGGGGTGGGGTGGATGGCCAGGGCCGCGTCCAGGGCACCGAGCCCCGGGCGCAGCGCGCCGCGCAGCAAGGTGCCCAGGTGCCACAGCTGCGCGGTGGGCAGCACGTCGGGGCGCGGCGGGACGTTCAGTTCGGTGCACAGCGGCTGCAGCGCCTCGCGGATGTGGCGCACCACGAAGGCGTGCTCTGCTAGATCTTTTTCCGAGCAGGCCAGCGCCGCGGCGGCGGCGCGGTCCGCGGCCA
>NZ_JAVGCZ010000148.1:0-4487 GCF_052928425.1 Glutamicibacter sp. BSL13 | reverse complement strand
CGCCTGTGAACCGCGAGGTGGCCGAGTCGGTCTACCACAGCATCGAGCAGCTGGCCGACACCAGCCCGGACTACGTCTCGGTCACCTATTCGGGCACCCCGGCCCGCCGCGCCCAGTCCCTGGCGCTGATCGAACACCTCGTCACCCAGACCAAGCTGCGCCCGCTGGCGCACCTGACCTGTGTGGGGGAGTCGGCGCAGTCGCTGCGCGTGCTGATCCGCCACTTCATCGCCCTGGGGGTGCGCGGGGTGCTGGCGCTGCGCGGTGACCTGCCGCAGGACCCGCAGGGCTGGCGCGGTGAATTCCCGTTCGCCCGCTACCTGATCGAGCTGATCCGCCAGGTGGAGGACGAACACGCCGCCTCCCTGGCCGGGGGCCGGCTGGGGGTGGGGGTGGCCGCCTACCCGCACCGCCACCCCGAGTCCCCGAGCTTCGAGCACGACATCGAGGTGCTGCTGGGCAAGCAGCGCTCCGGGGCGGACTATGCGATCACCCAGGTCTACTTCCAGCCCGAGGACTACCGGGGGCAGCTCGCCGCGGCCCGCCGCGCCGGGGTGTGCATCCCGATCATCCCCGGCATCATCCCGCTCAATTCGCTGCGCCGGCTGAACCGGCTGGCGGCGCTGACCGGGGTGCAGCCGGACCCGATCCTGGCCCACGCGCTGCAAAGCGCGACCAGCGACGCCGAACGCCACCGCATCGGGGTGCGCTGGGCGGTGGACCTGGCCCGGGCGGCGTTCGATGACGGGGCCCCGGGGCTGCACCTGTACACGTTCAACGACCACCGCGGCAGCCTGGACGTGATCGAGCAGCTGCAGCTGCCCGGCGCCCGCAGCACCCTGGCCCAATCCTGGGCCGCCCACAGCGGGACCTAGGCGCCCGCTTCCACCGACGAACCACCGAATTAACCATCGACCCGGCCGGGCACCCCGGTCCGGCAGAAAACTAGGAGAACACCATGAGCAAGCAGCACTTCCCGCAGGCCAGCATCCTCGGCTACCCGCGCATCGGCCGGCGCCGCGAACTGAAAAAGGCGCTGGAGGCGCACTGGGCCGGCACCCTGACCGAGCAGCAGCTGCACGAGCGGGCCTTTGCCGTGCAGCAGCAGAACCTGGAACGCCTGGTGCAGCTGGGGCTTGACCCGGCGAACGGCTCCCTGCCCGGGGACCACGCCTACTACGACCAGGTGCTGGACACGCTGGTGGCGCTCGGGGCGGTGCCCTCCCGCTTCGCCGAGGTGCTCAGCGCCCCGCTGAGCACCGCCGACGCCTTCACGCTGGCCCGCGGTGACGCGCAGCGCGCCCCACTGGAAATGACCAAGTGGTTCGACACCAACTACCACTACCTGGTCCCGGAGCTCGGCGAGCGCACCACCCTGCGCGCCAACCCCGCCGGGCTGCTGGAGAACTTCACCGCCCACGCCCGGGCCGGGCACACCATCCGCCCCACCCTGGTCGGCCCGATCAGCTTCCTGCTGCTGGCCAAGGCCGAGGAGGGCGCCGCCCGCTCCGGGTTCACGCCGCTGCACCGGATCGATGAGCTCGTTGAGGTCTACGCCCAGCTACTGGCCGAGCTGGCCGCCGCCGGGGTGGGCTGGGTGCAGCTGGATGAGCCGGCCCTGGTCACCGAGGCCGGTGCCCGGCACGCGGTGCCCGGCGGCCTGGTCGAACGCGTGTACCGCCAGCTGTCCTCCGGCCCGCGCCCGGCGCTGCTGGTCACCACCGGGTACGGCACCGCCGGGCAGCTCACCCGCCCCGGTGAGGGCCTGGGGGTACTGGCCCGGGCCGGGGTGGACGCGGTGCAGGTGGACCTGGTGCGCGGGGTGGCCCCGCAGCCCGAATTCCTTGGCCAGCTGCAGGGCACCACCGTGGTGGCCGGGATCGTGGATGCCCGCAATGTGTGGCGCAACCACCTGGGCGCCTCGCTGATCGCGCTGCGCGCCCTGCGCCAGGCGGTCACCGCCGCCGGCGGACACCTGGCGGTGGGCACCGCCACCTCGCTGCTGCACGTGCCGCACGATGTGGCCCTGGAGGGGAACCTGCCCGAGGGGCTGGCCGACTGGCTGGCGTTCGCGGACCAGAAGGTCAGCGAGGTGCTCACCCTGGCCACCGGCCTGGAGCACGGGGAGGATGCGATCGCCCGCGAACTGGTGGCCACCGAGCGGGCGCTGGCCGCCCGCGCCGCCTACCCGGGCACCACGGTTCCGGAGGTGCGTGAACGCCTGGCCGGGCTGGGTGAGCAGGACCTGCAGCGCCCGGATGAGCAGCAGCGCGCCGCGGCGCAGCGCGCGGGCCTGCAGCTGCCGCTGCTGCCCACCACCACCATCGGCTCCTTCCCGCAGACCGCTGAGGTGCGCGCCGCCCGGGCCGCCCACGCCGCCGGCACCCTGGACGACCGGGGCTACCACCGGTTCGTGGAGCAGGAGATCGCCCGGGTCATCGCGCTGCAGGAGGAGCTGGGGCTGGATGTGCTGGTGCACGGGGAAGCCGAACGCAACGACATGGTGCAGTACTTCGCGGAGAACCTCGACGGGTTCGCGGTCACCGAGCACGGCTGGGTGCAGTCCTACGGTTCACGCGCCACCCGACCCTCGATCCTCTTCGGCGACGTCACCCGCCCGGCGGCGTTCACCGTGCCCTGGATTTCCCACGCCGCCTCGCTGACCGACAAGCCGGTCAAGGGCATGCTCACCGGGCCGGTGACGATCCTGGCCTGGAGCTTCGTGCGCGATGACGTGCCGCTGCAAACCAGTGCCCGGCAGGTGGCGCTGGCGCTGCGCGATGAGATCCAGGACCTGCAGCAGGCCGGGATCCGCATCATCCAGGTCGACGAGCCGGCGCTGCGTGAACTGCTGCCGCTGCGTGCCGCCGCCCAGCCGGAGTACCTGCGCTGGAGCGTGGACGCCTTCCGCCTGGCCACCGGCGGGGCGGCGGCCGGCACCCAGATCCACACCCACCTGTGCTATTCGGAGTTCGGTGAGGTGATCGGCGCGATCGACGCGCTGGGCGCGGACGTGACCTCCATCGAGGCGGCCCGTTCGGCGATGGAGGTGACCGCGGACCTGAAGTCCTTCGGCTACCGCCGCGGCATCGGCCCGGGCGTGTACGACATCCACTCCCCGCGGGTGCCCTCCCAGCAGGAGATCGCCGAGCTGATCGGCACCGCCCTGGATTCGGTGGACCGCCAGGCGCTGTGGGTGAACCCGGACTGCGGGCTGAAGACCCGCGGCTATGCCGAAACCACCGCCTCCCTGGCCAACCTGGTCGCCGCCGCCCGGCAGGTGCGCGCCGACCAGCTGGCCGCGATCTAACCCCGCGCACCACCACCGGTACGCACCAGCACGAGCAAAGGAGCCAGCCATGGCGCAGCAGTCCACCACAGCGATCCACGCCGGATACAGCCCCGGCGGCGAGCACCGTCCCCTCACGGTGCCGCTGTACCCCTCCGCGGCCTACGAATTCACCTCGCACGCCGATGCGGTGGAGAAGTTCGCGCTGCGCCAGGCCGGCTTCACCTATTCCCGCACCGGCAACCCGACGGTGGCGGTGTTCGAGCAGCGCGCCGCCGCCCTGGAGGGCGGGGCGCACGCGGTGGCCACCGCCACCGGGCAGGCGGCCGTGGCCCTGTCCCTGCTGGCCCTCACCCAGGGCCCGCGGCACCTGGTGGCCTCCAACCAGCTCTACGGGGGCACCGTGGACCTGCTGACCGACACGTTCCACGACTTCGGGATCCGGGTCAGCTTCGTGGACCCGGACAACCCGGACGCCTGGCAGGCGGCGATCGAGCCGGACACCCGGGCGTTCTTCCTTGAATCGGTGACCAACCCGCTGTCCACGGTGCCCGACCTGCCCCGGCTGGCCGCGATCGCGCACCGGCACCACATCCCGGTGGTGGTGGACAACACCCTGGCCACCCCCGCGAACTTCCGGCCGCTGCAGCACGGGGCGGACATCGTGGTGCATTCGGCCACCAAGGCGCTGGCCGGGCACGGGCAGGTGCTGGGCGGGGTGGTCATCGACGGGGGCGGCTTCGACTTCTCCGACGCAGAGCGCTGGCCCCAGCTGGCCCGGGGCCGCGAACGCTACGCCGGCTCCAGCCTGCTTGAACGCCACGGGGCCGGGGCGTACGCGATGCTGGTGCGCTCAAAGTTCCTGCACGACCTGGGCCCCACCCTCTCCGCGGCCAGCGCCCACAGCATCCTGACCGGCATGGAAACCCTGGCGGTGCGCGCCGCCGCGGTGCAGCACAACGTGCAGCTGCTGGCCCGCTTCCTGGCCGCCCACCCGGCCGTAGCCCGGGTGCACCACCCCAGCCGTCCCGAGCACCGCCACCACCGGCGCGCCGCCGCCCTCTTTCCGCGCGGCACCGGCAGCGTGCTGGCCGTTCAGCTGCACGACGCGGCGCTGGTGCCCGGGGTCATCGACCGGCTGCAGGTGATCGCGCTGGCCGCGAACATCGGGGACACGCGCACCATGGTCGCCCACCCG
>NZ_JAVGCZ010000147.1:0-4519 GCF_052928425.1 Glutamicibacter sp. BSL13 | reverse complement strand
CCCTGGTCCGCCTCACAGTCGGACGCCGGCCCCGCCACGACGAGCGGGAGATGGGCCTGTTCGCCCGGGTCCTGCTCGGTGACGACCTCGGCGACCTGCTCGCCGACACCCGCCTGGTCGCCGCCTCCCGCCAGAGCACCGGAGGAGGCGAGCGGCCATGACCCGCGGGCATCTCGTGCTCGAGCACGCCATCGACCAGATCACCCGCGGCCACGCCTACCGCCGCGATGTCGAGGAAGACCTCGACGAGCTGTGCGATTCGATCCAGCGCCTCGGGATCCTCAACCCGCCCACCGTCACCGACAGCTACGTCCTGATCGCCGGGCAGCGGCGGCTCGCGGCGATGGAGAAGCTGGGCTGGCGGGTCACGCCGGTGTGGATCGTGCCCGGCGTGTCGGACAAGCTCTCCCAGGTCCTCGCGATCCGTGACGAGCAGACGCTGCGCAAGGCCCTCAAGCCGATCGAGCAGGCCGAGCTGTACGAGGAGCTGAAGGCCCTGTACGCCGAGGACGCCGAACGGCGTGACGCCGCCACCCGCTTCGGCTCCCCGCACCGGGACACTGTCGAGGCTGATCGTGCGGCGGATGGGGAGGCCGGGGACGGGGGTGCCGAATCGGCACCCCCGGACGGTCCGGCGAAGACGGATGAGCCGAAGGCGAATGACACGAAGTCCCGGGTGCAGGCGGCCCGCGCGGTCACCGGCCGGGACTCGCGGACGATGCTGGAACAGATCGGCGAGCTCCGACGGATCGCGGCCGACGATGACGAGGACCCGATGGTCCGCCAGTACGCTGCGGAGGCCCTGCTCGAGCTCAACGAGGACGGCAAGGTCAACGGCCGGTTCCTGCAGGTCAAGACCCGCCAGAACCTCGCTGCGCTCACCCGCCTCGCCCAGCACCCCGACACACCCGACACGGTCCGGGCTGCCGCAAGCGAGGAGCTCGCGGCCCTGACGCCGGACCTGCCGGCGAAGGACGCCGCGAAGGAGTCCGGGCTCGCGCTGGAACGGGTCCGGACGCTGCAGGCCGCCGCCGCGTCCGAGGCGAAGGTCGGCTGGGCTGACGTAGATCCGCTGATGCGGCAGAAACACCAGGTTCGCAAGCTCGTCGACCTGCTCCGCCGTGAGCACGGCTGGTGGGAACGCTACGACCCGGTCGAGATCGGCCGCTACGCCGACCAGACCCAATGGGACCTCATCGACACGTATGTCGACGGTGCCACCACCTTCATCACCGCAGCCACCACTGCCCGCGCCACCGCCGAAACGGAGGCCAGCGCGGAGACCGATGCGGCCGGCGAAGCAGAGGCCGTCGCGGGCACCACGCGGGAGGAGTCCGCGGAGGAAGCCGAGGTCGAGCATGCCGAGCTTTGAGAATCCGGTGGCAGATGCCGGAGAGCTGTCGGAGGCGGCCCGCGGGCTGGCGCATGCGACCCGGCACTTCGATGAGCCGGGCGACAGCTATGCGGTGCTCGGCGAGCTGCAGTCGGCCTTGATCAGCCTGCACCAGTCCCTGCAGCAGCTCGTCGCGTTCCACACTCGCCTGGCCGACCGCGCCTCGACCGATGCGGGCGACCGTGCCGATGGCCGAGAGCATGCGCTGACCGCGGCCATGCGGCTGGACACTGCCGCGGTCCATGTCGACCGCGCGACCGACCACCTGATGGTCGGCTTCGCCGAGAACGGACAGATCGCCTGGCTCCCGGCACCTTCACCCGCCGAAAAGGCGCTGGCCGAACGAGCTGAGCACCTCGAGATCACCTCCAGCGATCGGCCGGATCCGCCGTCTTCCGCACCTGCGCCGGGGCGCTGAGGCCTGGGCAGCCGGGCACCGTCCGTACCTGGCTGGTGAGTACCCGTCCGGGACCTCTGGGCGAGTTTCGTCCGTGACGGGAGGGAGCGGGGTATGGCCGAGCTGACGCCGTATGACACCGGGGAGCGCCTGGAGCCGCATGTTTGGGTCACCAACGGGATCGTCGTCCCCGGCGGGCGCCCGAGGTTCGCTGAGGAGAGCGAGTTCGGGCGGGTCGACTTCGACGCCGACGACGGCACCACGGTCCTCACTCTGCATGTGCAGCGCGCCGACAACGGCTACCGGATGGTCGTCGACCAGCACCGCGAGGAGTACCTGCACGTCGTCGGGCAGAACGAGCCTCCGATGCTGGTCGATCCCGCTCTGGCGCAGGATGCGGAGTACCGGACCCGGCAGATGATGCTGCTGGATGCGGGCCTGTCCTACATCGGCAAGACCTACGGCGAGGACATCTTCTACGCCGACGACGGCGATCCGACCGCGTTCTCCCTGGGCAACTACACATTCCAACCGCTGATGGTCAACGACGGCACGGTCTTCGCGATCGAGGAGGCCTACGAGCGCGGCACGGACTGGGCCGACGACGAGCGTGTGCCGATCGGCTGGACCTGGCTGCAGAAGGATCTCGTCCGCCTGCCCGACGGCACCCAGCGGGCCGAGATCACTGCGCAAGGCGAGACGATCCCGTCGGACATCGACAGTCTCATCGACCGTGCCCGCACCTGGGTCGAGCAGACCGTGCGGCGCCTGCAGACCCCGGATATCGACTTCTCGCCCTACCGGAATCCGCCCGGCCGCGACACGCCCTCCCGCTGAAGCGGGCCAGGGCTGGCGGGGCGGGGGCCGCACCTGGATCGGGACCGCAACTCCTGGACCAGGAAGGACACCTCATCGTGGCCCGCCAGACCCCGCACTCGCATTCTCGCCGCCGTCTGATCGTCACCGTCTGCGCGATCGGCCTGGTCCTCGCGCTGCTCGCCGGCGTCGGCATCTACGGCCTTATCATGGGCGAACCCCACCCGGACGGCGGCCGGCCGGGTGACCGGGGCACCAGCAGCACCGCGTCCCCGTCGCCCACAGAGGCGTCCCTCGCACCGATTCCGGCCACTCGTGACCCCGAGACGTTCGCCCGCTCGGTGGCGGACGCCCTGTTCACCTGGGACACCTACTCGCTGCTGAGCCCGCAGGACCACCGGGACGTGCTGCTGCAGGTCGCCGACCCGTCCGGGCTGGAGACCCCCGGCCTGGTCTCCGACCTCGACGGCTACCTGCCGGACCAGTCCACCTGGACGCAGCTGCAGGAATATCAGACCCGGCAGTGGCTGGAGATCGAGCGCGCCTATGTCCCCGACCAGTGGGCCGACGCGGAGGCCGCCGCCGGTGACAGTCTCGCGCCGGGCACCATCGCCTACACGATCGAGGGCATCCGGCATCGGGAGGGCGTCTGGTACGACAAGCCGGTCACCAGCACACACGATGTCGCGTTCACGATCTTCCTGACCTGCCCGCCCCGCGGCGACCAGTCCTGCTACCTGCTGCGGCTCTCCGTCCTCGACGAGCCCCTGCGGTAGCCGAGGGGTCGCGATGAAGAAGGCACTGGCCGTCCTGCTCGCGTTCGTGATGTTCGCCCCGATGCTGGGTCTGCTCGGCGTCGGCATCCTGATCAACCCCGCGACCGCCAACTGCGCCGTAGATGGCGGCGGGAGCGGCCCGATCAACGTCGGCAACGTGCCCGAGCAGCTGCGGGTCACCACCGCGGACGGCGAGTCGTTCACCCTGAACAAGACCCAGCTGACCCGTGCCGCCCAGATCATCACCACAGGGTCCCGGATCGGCGGCGTGAACCGGGACGCAATCACCATCGCCTTGATGGCGGCGCTGACCGAGTCCTCGCTGCGGCAGCTCGCGAACACCTCCGCCTACCCCGAGTCCGCCTCCTACCCCAACGACGGGAACGGCGGGGACCACGACAGCCTCGGGCTGTGGCAGATGAGGCCGCAATCGGGCTGGGGCACGGTCGCTCAGCTGATGGACATCGACTACGAAGTCCGGGCGTTCTTCGGCGGCCCGGATGGTCCCAACCACGGCTCCCCGCGGGGCCTGCTCGACGTGCCCAACTGGCAGCAGATGGACAAGGGCGAAGCCGCCCAGAGCGTCGAGGTCAGCGCGTTCCCGGACCGGTATCGCAACTATGAGCCGGTCGCCGAGGCCATCATCGCCGCCCTCGCCGGCACTGCCACGACCTCCGCGTCAACTGACCCGGGGGCGGTGCCGGTCGCGGACACGACCGAGTCCTCGCGGATCGTGTTCCCGCTGCCCGAGGGCACCTGGACGATGACCTCGCCGTTCGGGTACCGGATCCACCCGATCACCGGGGAGCGGAAGCTGCACGCCGGCACGGACTTCGCCGCTCCCGATGGCACGCCGATCATGGCGGCGGCCGACGGGGTCGTGACCGTCGCCCGCTACACCGACTCCGGCGGCGGCATCATCGTCATCGAGCACACCATCGACGGGCAGAAGATCGCGACCGCCTACATCCACATGTGGCAGGACGGGATCCACGTCGCGGTCGGCGACCAGGTCACCGCCGGGCAGCACATCGGTGACGTCGGCAGCTCCGGGCAGAGTACCGGACCCCATCTGCACTTCGAGGTCCGCCAGGGCGGCACCAACGGCACGCCCATCGACTCCGCCGCCTGGCTGGA
>NZ_JAVGCZ010000146.1:0-4534 GCF_052928425.1 Glutamicibacter sp. BSL13 | reverse complement strand
GTGCGGAGAGCAGGGCCATGGCTCCCATCGAGTCCCCGCCCAGGGCGAAGAAGTCAGCCTCCTCGGCCACGGTTCCGGCGCCGAGCACCTCGGCGTAGGCGGCGGTGACCAGCTGGGCCGGCGCGCCGCCGGCGGCGGGCACGGCACCGTGGCGTGAGGCGGCTTCGGCCAAGGCCCGGCGGGCGCCGGCCAGCCGGGCGTCGAGCAGGCGGCGCAGCACGGGCAGCTCGGTGCCCAGCGCCAGGCATTCGAAGGCGACCACGGTGGCCGAGAGCACCGCCTGCGCGGTCGCCTGGTCCACCTCGGCGCTGTGCTCGAGTTCTACGCTGAGCCCCTCGCCCACCGCGACGCTCAGCCCCAGCGGGTACTCGGTGGCGTCCTGGGCGTGGATCTGCCCCAGCCGCGGGGCGCCGGGGAGCGGTTCCCTTCCGGCATCCGGATAGTTCTCCACCACCAGCAGCGTGTCGAACAGCGTCCCGACCCCCAACGCGGCGGTGATCTTGGACAGCGGCACGCCGGCGGATTCGATGATCCGCTGGCCCGCGGCGTGGGCGGCGGCCAGCAGCCCGCGGCTGTCTCCGGCAGTTTCCAGGTCCAGGGCCACCGGCAGGGTGTCGATGAACATTCCTGGCATCGACCGGATGCCGGGCACCTCGAGGGCGCGCCCGGAGCTGACGGTGCCGAACACCGGGGTTCCGGTCTCCAGCAGGGCGGCGAGCACCAGGGCCCAGGCGGCGGCCGCGGCGTCGGCGACGGTGGCGGAGGCGCGGCGGGCCGCGGCGCGCAGCTGGGCGTGCAGGCTCGGGGCGAGCTCGTGGCCAATGACCCGGGGCAGCTCGGTGTTCGCCGCGTCGCGGTGGCGCAGCACGTGCCCGCGGCCCGCGCCGGCGAGCAGTTCGCGCCACTGGGCCACCTGGGCCGCGTCGTCGCGCCCTGCCAGGGTGCGGGCGAAGGCGTCGTAGCCGCTGGCGGCGGCGGGCAGCGCCGGGGCGGGGCTGCCTCCGCCGGCGAGGTCCGCGTAGTGCTCGAGCAGCTCGGCGACCAGGGGCGGGATGGACCAGCCATCCAGCAGCAGGTGGTGGTTGGCGATCACCAGCTGCCAGTGCGGTTCCCCGTCCTGCGGGTGGGTACCGAAGTCGATCAGCTCCAGGCGCAGCAGCGGCCCGTTTTCCAGGTCGAAGGGCCGGCGCATATGTTCGGCGCGCACCCGCTCGGCGAGCTCGGACCGCTGCTCCAGGCCCAGGCCGTGGGCGCGGCGTACCTCGAGTCCGGGGACCAGACCGGCTACTGGGACCAGCACCGGGGAGCCGTCCTCGGGCCAGTACACGGTGGCGCGCAGCTGGGGGTGTGCCCCGGCCAGCGCTGCCATGGCCCGGCGTAGCACCTCGGGATCAAGCGCTCCGTGCAGTTCCAGCCCTGCCAGCGACAGGTAGGTGTCGGCCGGTGCGACCGCGGCGTGCACCGCCATAGCCTGCTGCACCCCGGTCAGCGGCCAGATGGCCTCTGCGTCGGGCCGTTGGGTGAGCAGCCGGGCGGTTTCCCGGGTATCCAGTCCCACTACGTCGTGCAGCGGCCGGCGGGTACCGGGCGCTGCCGTCTCCACTGCATCCAGGCTGGCGAGTTCTTCCAGGGCGCGGCGCACCTGGCCGGGCAGGGCGGTGCCGGCGGTGCTGGCCGCGGCCAGCTGCCAGCGCAGCACTAGTTGGGCACCCTGTCCGGTGTCGGCGAGATAGGAGTTCAGCTCCACCGGGTGGGTGGCCGGCAACTGGTGGTGCAGCCCGAGGCTGGTTTCCAGCTCGGCCGCATCGGTGGCCGGCTGCCATGCACCTTGCTGCGCCGCCTCGCGGCCCAGGTAGTTGATCAGCAGCTGGGGCCGGGCGGCGGCCTCGGCCTGGGCGAGCCGGCGTCCGGCCCGATCGGTAAGATAGCGCAGCAACCCGTAGCTGGTGGGATCCTGCGGCACCGCGGCAGCCGCTGCGCGGGCGGCGGTCAGCCAGCCGGCCGGGCCGCCCTGGGCGGCGGTCAGGCGCACCGGCCAGGTGGCGGTGAACCATCCGATGGTCGAGCCTACCTCCACCGCGTCGCGTGCGTCCCCATAGCGGGTTCCGGCCGGGCGGCCGTGCCCCTCGGCTTCGATGACCAGCGAGCCGGGCGCTCCCTGGCTGTGCTGTTCCAGCGCTCCGGCGACCGCGGCGTTCAGCACCGTGTCCATGCCGTAGCGCTCGCCCAGGGCCAGCAACCGCGCGGTGGTGGGCGCATCCAGGGTGTGCACGTCCTCGGCGGCCTCGGCCAGGGTGCCGTAGTCTTCGGCCTCAGACAGCTGTACCCCGGGCCGCAGCACCGCCAGCCAGCGTTCGAGCAGGGCATTGTCCTGCTCCAGGGTGGCGGCCGCCCGGGTGCCGGCGGCAGCCCAGCTGCGCAGCGAGCCGGCTGCCGGCAGGGCGGGCGCCTGCGGGTCAGTTATGAGCAGCCGCAGCTCCTCGACGATCAGCCGCCACGAGTAGATGTCCACCGCGACGTGGTGGACGGCCAGGGCCAGGGTGGCGTATCCGGTGTCGGCCGGACGGTAGAGCGCCGCCAGCAGATGCCCGTCGCGCTCGTCGATGCCGGCACAGGCGCTGCGCAGGGCCTCGGTGAAGTCGCGTTGCCCGCTGCCCTGGGGCAAGGTATGCCAGGAAAGCAATGGCCTGCTGCCGACTTCCAGCTGCGCGCCATCCACCCGCAGCCGCAGCGCCGGGTGACGTTCCACGAGCGCGGTCAGGGCCCCGTGCACGGCCTCCGGGCTGGTCCCGGCGGGCAGGTTGAGCACGCGCAACTGCTGGAACCCGCGCCCCTCGGCGCCGGTGCGCTGAAGCAGCGAGGTGTACCAGGCCAGCGCGGCGGTGGCTTCCAGCGGTCCGTGGGAGGCCAGGGCTGCGGTGCCGGCAGGCTGCGCGGCACCGGCCGCGGCGGCGATCGCGGCGGCAGTGGGATTGCGGTAGATCTCCCCCAGGCTCAGCACCAGGCCGCGCGAACGCAGCGCGCCGACCAGCGCGATGACCGCCATGGAATCGGCGCCCAGGGCGAAGATGTCCCGCTCCGGATCCACGGCCGGCAGTCCCAGCACCTCGGCTACCGCCTGGGCGGCCAGCATAATGCGCTCGTCTCCTGCTCCGGCAGATGGCTGCGGGGCGGGGGCGTCCTCCTGTACCGGGATGGCTGCCTCGAGCGGTGGGTGCGCCGCCGGCTGCGCGGCGCGCAGCGATCCCAGTCCCAGGTCCTCGGGCCGCGGCTGGGTTCCGGCGGCCAGGGCTGCCAAGGCGGTGCGCGCCGCGGCGGCCAGGGCGGCGGCGGTCAGCGGGTCCCCGCCGGACAGCTCGACTTCCAGGGCCAGTTCGGGTCCGGGGGTCAGTGTGAAGCACACCGGGTAGTTCGTGCCGTCCTCGCCGCCCAGCGCTGCCACCTGCAACGCGGCCGGGTCCTGTGCCTCATCGCGGTGCGGGTAGTTTTCCACGACCAGCAGGGTGTCGAAGGGTTCGGCGCCGAGCACTGACGTGATCCTTCCCATGCCCAGGTGGGCGGCGCGAGCCAGCTCGGTGTTCTGCCGGCGGGCCTCGTCAAGCAGTTCGGCCGCCGGCGCGCCCGGGCGCGGCTGCAGGCGTACCGGGGCGGTGATGATGAACATGCCCACGCTCTGGGCGATGCCCGGCACCTCGGCGTCGCGTCCCGAGCGCGTGGCGCCCAGCGACACGTCACTGGTTCCGGTAGCCGCCGCGAGCACGCTCGCCCAGGCGGCCTGGGCGGCATCGGCCAAGGTGTGCCCGGCGGCGCGCAGGGTGCGGGCCAGGTCGGTGGTGGCCGCGGTGTCCAGGTGGGAAGTGGCGCGCACCGTGCCGGCGGCCGGGTCGGTGAGCGCCGCCAGCGTGGTGGGGGCGCCGAACCCGGCGAATTCGCTGCGCCAGGCCTGTTCCAGGTTCCCTGCTTCGTCGTCCAGTTCGCGCAGCCACTCCAGGTACCCGGTCATCGGCACCGGGTCGCCGAGTTCCCCGCCGTCGAGCAGGGTGTGCAGCTGCTCGGTGAGCAGCGCGGTGGACCAGCCGTCCACCAGCAGGTGGTGCAGGCACAGCACCAGTTCCCAGGAAGCGTCGGTGGTGCGCAGCAGCGCCCCGCGCAGCAGCGGTCCGGTGGCCAGGTCGGTCGGCTCGGCGCGCAGCCGCTGCTCAATGCCGCGGGCCACTACCTGGGGGTAACTGGATTTGCGCAGGTCGATCTGCTCCAGGTCCCAGCTCACCGCATCGAGGATCGCCAGGCGCGGGGCGGGCAGGTCGTGTTGGAACACGATGCCGCGGAACTGCGGGTGGCGTTCGCTCAGCGTATCCAGTGCGGCGCGGATCTGCGCGGCGGACGGCAGCCGTGCGGCGTCGGGGGCGGTGATCGACCAGCGGGTGGTGGTCTGGTAGGTGCCGTCGGCTTCGCGCTCGTGGTGCAGCACCATGCCCAGCTGCGTGGGGGTCAGCTCCCACAGGTCCACCGGGGTGCCGCCGGCGGCCGCGGC
>NZ_JAVGCZ010000145.1:0-4652 GCF_052928425.1 Glutamicibacter sp. BSL13 | reverse complement strand
TGCTGTTACGGCGGTCATAGCGTGGGGGAAACGCCCGGTCCCATACCGAACCCGGAAGCTAAGGCCCACTGCGCCGATGGTACTGCACTCGTGAGGGTGTGGGAGAGTAGGACACCGCCGGACTTAACTTGATGAAGGGTTTGAGGCTCCAACCAGTGATGGTTGGAGCCTCACCTATTTAAGCCGTGGGGCTTCAGCCGGCCGACACACCTACGAGTACACGACTTTCCGGAAGCTGGACATCAGCGCAAAGCTCCTTGCCGCATTTTTGTGATCTCGGTTATGGTGGACGCATGTCAGGGTTTAGCTTCTTGAATTGGCCGGTCGTACGGCAATTCCGATCGAGCGATCCGCTCGGTCGCGGCGAAGCCGTCATGTCCCAGCGGACCAAAGAGATCACTCCACGCACTTCCACTGCAGATCGAGTAGTACAAAGCGTCTGCCCGTATTGCGCCGTTGGGTGCGGCCAGAAGGTCTTCGTCAAGGACGAGAAAGTCGTGCAGATTGAAGGCGACCCCGACTCCCCAATTTCCCGCGGTCGGCTCTGTCCCAAGGGTTCGGCCAGCGAACAGCTGGTCAACGCCCCCGGGCGGCAGACCAAGGTCCTCTACCGGCCTGCCTACGCGAGCGACTGGCAGGAACTAGAATTAGACACCGCCATCGACATGGTGGCCGAACGCTTCCTCGAAGCCCGACGCAACCACTGGCAGGAGACCGACGAGCAGGGCCGGGCCTTGCGCCGCACCATGGGCATCGCCGGCCTGGGTGGCGCCACCCTCGACAATGAGGAAAACTACCTCATCAAGAAACTATTTACCGCTGCCGGCGCAGTGCAGCTGGAGAACCAGGCCCGTATTTGACACTCCGCCACCGTTCCCAGTTTGGGAACCTCATTTGGGCGGGGAGGCGCCACTCAAACACTCCAGGACATGGCCAATGCGGACTGCATTGTCATTCAGGGCTCGAACATGGCCGAATGCCACCCGGTGGGCTACCAGTGGGTTGCTGAAGCCAAGGCCCGGGGCGCGAAGGTCATCCACGTTGACCCGCGTTTCACCCGGACCAGTGCCGTGGCCGACAAGCACATCGCAATCCGTGCCGGATCCGACATCGTGCTGCTGGGCGCACTGATCAACTATGTGATCAGCAACGGCCTGTGGTTCAAGGAGTATGTCCAGGCGTACACCAACGCCGCCACCTTGGTCAGCGAGGAGTTCCAGGACACCGAGGACCTGAACGGCCTGTTCTCGGGTTTCGACCCGGACACCGGACAGTACGACATGTCCTCCTGGGCCTACCAGCGCAAGGGATCCGATGACGGGGACGGCCAGGATGGCTCCAACGACCATGAGCATGGGGCCGACACCTCCCAGCGCGCCGTGGGGCACAGCCACGGTAGCGGGGGACCGACGCTGGAACGCCCCGAATTTGAGCAGGATCCGACGCTGCAGCACCCGCGCAGTGTGTTCCAGATCCTCAAGCGGCACTATGCGCGCTACACCCCGCAGATGGTGGAGGAAACCTGCGGCATCAGTGCCGAGGACTTCGAATACCTGGCCCGCTCAGTCACCGAGAATTCCGGCCGGGACCGCACCACCTGCTTTGCCTATGCCGTGGGATGGACCCAGCACTCCTCGGGAGCCCAGTTCATCCGCACCTCCTCGATCCTGCAGCTGCTGCTGGGGAACATGGGCCGGCCCGGCGGCGGGATCATGGCGCTGCGCGGTCACGCCAGCATCCAGGGTTCCACGGACATCCCGACCCTGTTCAACCTGCTGCCCGGGTACCTGCCGATGCCCAGCGCCGAACTGCAGAACCTGGACGAATACCTGGACAGCATCTCCTCCCCGGCCCAGAAGGGGTACTGGGCCAACGCCGACGCCTACACGGTCAGCCTGCTCAAGGCCTGGTGGGGCGAGGCCGCCACCGAGGAGAACGACTGGGGCTACGGCTACCTGCCGCGCATCAACGGACCCCACGGCACCTACCAGACCGTGATGAGCATGCTCGATGACGAGGTGGACGGGTACTTCATCTTCGGGCAGAACCCGGCCGTCGGCTCCGCCCACGGACGGATGCAGCGGATGGGGATGTCCCACCTGAAGTGGCTGGTGGTGCGCGACTTGAGCCTGATCGAATCCGCAACCTGGTGGAAGGACGGGCCGGAGATTGCCTCGGGCGAGCTGAAGACCGAGGAGATTGGAACCGAGGTGTTCTTCCTGCCCGCGGCCACTCACGTGGAAAAGGCCGGCAGCTTCACCCAGACGCAGCGGCTGCTGCAGTGGCGGCACCAGGCGATCGCCCCGCCCGGCCAGGCGCAAAGCGAACTGGACTTCTTCTACCAGCTCGGCACACGCATCCGCGAGAAGTTGGCCGGGTCCACCGACGAACGTGACCGGCCGCTGCTGGATCTGACCTGGGACTACCCGGGGCAAAACGAGGAGCCGGATCCGGAGGCGGTGCTTGCCGAGATCAACGGTCGGCACCTGAGCGGGCCGCAGGCCGGTGAACCGCTTCAGACCTACACCCAGATGCGCGCCGATGGCACGACCTCGGGAGGTTGCTGGATCTACACCGGGGTCTACGCCGACGGGGTCAACCATGCCGCGGACCGCACCCCGGGCGACCAGCAGAACGAGCTGGCCCCGGAGTGGGGCTGGGCCTGGCCGGCGAACCGGCGCATCCTGTACAACCGGGCCTCGGCCGACCCCGAAGGCAAGCCATGGAGTGAACGCAAGAAGATCATCTGGTGGGATGAGCAGCAGCAGCGCTGGACCGGGCAGGACGTCCCGGACTTCCCGGTGGACCGCGCCCCGGGCAGTCGCCCGGACCCGACGATCGGCGGGCCCGCCGCGCTGGCCGGTGACGACCCGTTCATCATGCAGTCCGACGGCAAGGGCTGGCTGTTTGCGCCCAAGGGCATGGTCGACGGTCCGCTGCCTACCCACTACGAGCCGCAGGAATCCCCGGTCGCCAACCCGCTGTACCGCCAGCAGCAGAACCCGGCCCGGCTGGTCTACCCGCGCGATGACAACCTCAGCGCACCCAGCGCTGGCGCCCCGGGGTCCGAGGTGTACCCCTTCGTGTTCACCACTTACCGGCTGACCGAGCACCATACGGCCGGCGGGATGAGCCGTTGGCTGCCCTACCTCTCCGAGCTGCAGCCGGAGATGTTCTGCGAAATTTCCCCGCAGCTGGCCGCCGAACGCGGACTGGAGCCGTACGGCTGGGCCACGATCATTTCCCCGCGTTCGGCCATCGAAGCCCGGGTGCTGGTCACCGAGCGGGTCAAGCCGCTGAACGTGTCCGGTCAGGTTATCCACCAGGTCGGACTGCCCTACCACTGGGGTGTGGGCAGTGATTCAGTGGTGAGCGGGGACGCGGCCAACGACCTGCTGGGAGTCACCCTGGACCCGAACGTGCAGATCCAGGAATCCAAGGCCGGCTCCTGCGACATCATCCCGGGACGCCGTCCGCGCGGACCGGCCTTGCTGGCGCTGATCGCCGAATACCAGCAGCGCGCCGGGGCAACGGCACAGACCGGCAGCGAGAAGGTCACCGGTGCGCCGCCCGAGCAGGCGCCAGAGACCGGGGCCGAGCACGGCAACGACACGACGAGGGAAGGCTAATGTGAACCACCTGACCGAATCACCGCAGCACACCCGGCACAGCGGTTACCCGCGCAAGGGGTTCTTCACCGACACCTCGATCTGCATCGGCTGCAAGGCCTGCGAGGTGGCGTGCAAGGAGTGGAACCGCAATCCGGCCGATTCGCAGTACGAGCTGCTGGAATCCTCCTATGACAACACCGGGGAACTGGGCGCGGACACCTGGCGGCACGTGGCGTTCGTCGAGCAGAACCGCGAACACATTGAAGCTGCCCGCGAGTCCGGGCGGGCGTTGGTCAGCCTGGGCATGCCGGGAATCGGCCCGCCCGGCGGTAACGGGCAGAACCTGCAGGGGGTGGACACCACCCCACCAGACACCCCGGACTTCCGCTGGCTGATGTCCTCGGACGTGTGCAAGCACTGCACGAACGCCGGATGCCTGGACGTGTGCCCCACCGGGGCGCTGTTCCGCACCGAACACGGCACCGTGGTGGTGCAGGATGACATCTGCAACGGGTGCGGTACCTGTGTGGCCGGCTGCCCGTTCGGGGTGATCGAGCGGCGCAGCGACGGGGTGGTGGGCACCAAGAGCGAACGGGACTTCACCCCCGGGGAACAGGCCGGCACCCAGAACGTGGGCGTGGCCCAAAAGTGCACGCTGTGCTATGACCGGATCATTGACGGGCAGACCCCGGCCTGCGCCCAGGCCTGCCCGACCACCTCCATCAAGTACGGCACCCGTGAGGACATGGTGGACACCGCCCGCACCCGGGTCGCCGAACTGCACGCACAGGGGCTGACCGAGGCTCGGCTGTACGGGGCGAACAGCCAGGACGGGGTGGGCGGCACCGGTTCGGTGTTCCTGCTGCTGGATGAGCCCGAGGTCTACGGGCTGCCGCCGGACCCACGGGTTCCCACCGCCGACCTGCCGCAGATGTTCAAGCGGGCCGGGCTGGCCGCGGCCGGGATGCTGGCCGGGGCGGCCGCCGCGTTTGTGCTGGGAGGACGCCGATGACGGTCTCGGATTTCGACAGCTACCGGCCC
>NZ_JAVGCZ010000144.1:0-4678 GCF_052928425.1 Glutamicibacter sp. BSL13 | reverse complement strand
ACCCGTTCCCGCACCGAGTACGCCCGGCGAGCGCGGCGGAGCTAGGCGCGCACCGGCCGGCGGGCGCAACGCCGCAGGCCCCGCACTGCCCCGCGCGGGGCGGGTGGGTGCGGGGCCTGTGGGAAGAACCGCTGGCGGGGCTGCCGACTAGGGCAGCGCCCTGGGGTTAGCGGGACTTGTAGTTCGGTGCCTCGACGGTCATCATGATGTCGTGCGGGTGGGATTCCTTCAGGCCCGCTGCGGTGATGCGCACGAACTTGCCGCGCTCCTTCAGTGCCGGGATGGTGGGCCCACCGACGTAGAACATGGTCTGGCGCAGGCCGCCGACCAGCTGGTGCACCACGGCCGAGAGCGGGCCGCGGTAGGGCACCTGGCCTTCAATGCCCTCGGGGATCAGCTTCTCATTGGTGGGCACATCGGCCTGGAAGTAGCGGTCCTTGGAATAGGAGGTGTTCTTGCCGCGGGTTTCCATGGCGCCCAGCGAGCCCATGCCGCGGTAGGTCTTGAACTGCTTGCCGCCCATGAACACCAGGTCACCCGGGGACTCGGCGGTGCCGGCCAGCAGCGAACCGAGCATCACCGAATCGGCGCCGGCCACCAGGGCCTTGCCGATGTCACCGGAGTACTGCAGCCCGCCGTCGGCGATCAGCGGCACCCCGGCCGGGATCGCGGCCTTGGCCGACTCGTAGATGGCGGTCACCTGCGGCACGCCCACACCGGCCACCACGCGGGTGGTGCAGATGGAGCCCGGGCCCACGCCGACCTTGATGGCGTCCGCGCCGGCGTCAATCAACGCCTGGGCGCCTTCGCGGGTGGCGGCCTGCCCGCCGATGATGTCCACGTGGGCGGCGGCCGGGTCCTTCTTCAGGCGGGAGATCATATCCAGCACGCCCTGGCTGTGCCCGTTGGCGGTGTCCACCACCAGGGTGTCCACCCCGGCGTCGATCAGGGTCATGGCCCGCTCGTAGCCTTCACCGAAGAAACCAACGGCGGCGCCCACGCGCAGGCGGCCCTCATCGTCCTTGGTGGCCAGCGGGTACTGCTCGGCCTTGTCGAAGTCCTTCACGGTGATCAGCCCGGTCAGGCGGTCCTCGTCATCGACCAGCGGCAGCTTCTCGATGCGGTTCTTGGACAGCAGCTGGATGACTTCCTCGCGGGAGACCCCGACCTTCGCGGTGATCAGCGGCATGCCGGTCATCACCTCGTAGACCTTGGTAGTCATGAAGTTTTCGCGCGGCACAAAGCGGGTGTCGCGGTTGGTGATGATGCCCAGCAGCTTGCGGTTCTCGTCAACCACCGGCAGGCCGGAAACGCGGTAGCGGGCGCACAGGTCATCCCACTCGTCCAAGGTGGCGCCCGGGTGCACGGTCACCGGGTCGCTGATCATCCCGGATTCGCTGCGCTTGACCTGGTCCACCTGCTTGGCCTGGTCCTCGATGGACAGGTTGCGGTGGATCACGCCGATGCCGCCCTGGCGGGCCAGGGCGATCGCCATCGGGGCCTCGGTGACGGTGTCCATCGCCGCCGAGATGATCGGGGTCTTGATGTTGATGCGCTTGGTCAGCCGGGTGGTGGTGTCCGCGTCGGAGGGGATCACGTCCGTGGGGCCGGGCAGCAGCAGCACATCATCGTAGGTGAGTCCTTCAAGGGCAAAGGGGTTGAACTCAGACACGTAGGAACCTTTCGGACGAGACGGCGATTGATTACATGGTAGAACCATAATTGCCCCGTCGCGATTCCCGTTTGGCGCCATGTGGTCAAAGTAACGCGCCGGGGGCGGCTGGTTAACGGCCCGGTCCTTCCCAGCCGGTGGCCTTGATGAAGCGGCGCGCGAAGATCTCATCGGCGCTTTGCACAAACGTCTTGGACAGGTGCGAATCGTCCAGGTAGGTGACCACGTTGCCGATCACCGGCTGGCACAGCCCGTCCGGGCAGATCAGCCGGGTCATGTCCAGGGACACCACCCGGTCCCCGTAGTCGTGTTCGGCCAGGAACGTGTCCACCGGGTTCACCGCGGCCATCCGTTCGGTCACCGGGGCGGAGCAGCGTTCGGGATGGTTCGGGTAGCGGTCCACGCATTCGGGCACGTTGAACTCAAAGCGCGGGGTGTCGCGCATCGCGATCACCCGGCTGCCGGCCTGCAGCAGCGGGGCGATCGCCTCGGCGTAGGCCGGGGCCATGCGCTCCTGCTCGGCGGCGCTGCGCCCGAACTCGTCCTCATACTGCCCGGTCACCGAGGCGACGGTCAGCACCATTTGGGGAGCCAGTTCGGCCACGAAGTCGGTGGCGGCCTCCTGGAACTTGGCGCAGCGCACCGCATCATGCTGGCCCACGTCGCCCAGCCGGCAGCCCGGCTCGTGCAGCATCATCCAGCTGCCGCCGGTTTCCTGCATCATCGCGTCCACCGCCTGGCTCCAGTGCTGGGTGTGCGAGTCCCCCAGCAGCACCAGGTCCGGCTTGCCCTGCCGGTCCCCGCCGCGCTGGCAGAAGTAGATGTCCTCATCATCCGGCGCGTAGTCCCCCTCGCAGCCCTGCCCCGGGTTCTGCCACTCCTCGGCCAGTTCGGTGCTCAGCGGCAGCTTGATGGAGGCGCGCTGCGGGTCCCAGTCGCTGGAGGCCATGGCGCCGGGGTTTTCCTGGCGGTCCTGGGCGGCGGCCAGCACCCGGGTGTGTTCCACGCTGGACTGCCACACCGCCACCGGCGCGCACACCAGCACCAGACCCATGCCCAGCACCACGGCCTGGGCCAGCGGCACCCCCAGCTGGCGGCGCTGCAGCCCCGGCAGTGCCGGGCTCCAGTTGCGCAGCGGTTTTTCAATCCACCGGGTGGTGGCCATGGCCAGGGCGATGGCGCCAAGGATCAGCAGGGTGCCGGTGAGTAGTGCCACCGAGGACTGCTGGGTGAAGTGCAGGTAGAACACCAGGATGGGCCAGTGCCACAGGTACATGCCGTAGGAGACATCCCCCAGCTGCACCAGCGGCCGGCGAGAGAGCAGCCAGGCGGCGTTGCGGTGCTCGGGCTCCCCCGGGGCCATCAGCAGCAGTGCCGCACCCAGGGTGGGGATCAGCGCCAACCAGCCGGGGAACTGTGCCTGGACCTCCAGCACCGCCCCGCAGCTGATGATCACAGCCAGCCCCACCCAGCCGCCCACCCGGCGCACCGGTTCGGCCAACCGCTGCAGCCGCGGCAGGGCCAGGGCCACCATGGAGCCCAGCGCGAACTCCCACATCCGGGTGCCGGTGTGGAAATAGGCCAGCGGCTGGTTCACCTGGGTCAGGTGGACCGAGTAGCCCAGGGAGAGGGCGAAGACGATTCCGAACATTCCCAGCGCCACCGTGCTGAAGCGGTGGCGGCAGAAGAAGCGGCGCCAGATCAGGGCGCAGGCCAGCAGCAGCAGCGGCCAGATGATGAAGATCTGTCCCTGGACGGACAATGACCAGAAGTGCTGCAGCGGTGAGGCGGCGGAGGTGTTGAACGCGTAGTAGTCCACGTTCGCCTCGGCCAGCTGCCAGTTCTGCCGGTATAGCAGGGAGGCGGTGGCCTCGTCCATGATCTGTTGCCAGCGGGTGCCGGGCATGAACCCCCAGGCCGCGACAACCACCACGGCGATCACCACCGCGGCCAGACCCACCAGCCGGGAGAAGGTCTTGAGCCAATAACGCACCGGGTTCGGCCAGCGGCCGGACTCGATCTGCCGGGCCATGGAGGCGGTCATGAAGAACGCGGAGAGCATCAGGAAGATGTCCACGCCGCCGGAGACCTTGTCGAACCAGAAGTGATAGCACATCACCAGCAGCACGGCCAGGGCACGCAGCCCCTGCAGGTCCATACGGTAGCCGGAACCGGCCGGACGAGGTGCCGCCGCGGGCCGGGGGTGAAGGGAAGTGGAACTGTTGTGGCTCATAAGAAAACGGGGTCAGGGGTGGGCGCCGGAGGGTGCCCGGGCCCGGTTCGAACCCCACCGTGGGGTCCAGGGAACACTAGGTGACCCCTGATCCTATCAAAGATCGTTATCGAATCGTGACAGAACCGGGCTTCCACCTCCCCGGATACGGCAACGGCCCCGGAACGCCGCTGCCACAGCAGCTGGGGTTCCGGGGCCGTTGGCCTTAGGTGTTGCCGTCCTTAGTGGGCGTGGGCTGCTTCCTCGTCCTCGGCGGGCTTCTCAGCCACCAGGGTCTCGGTGGTCAGCACCAGCGAGGCAATCGACGCGGCGTTATGCAGCGCCGAACGGGTCACCTTCACCGGGTCGATGACGCCGGCGTGCAGCAGGTTCTCGTACTGCCCGCTCTTGGCGTTGAAGCCCTCGTTGGCCGGGGACTCGGCGACCTTGGAAACCACCACGGAGCCGTCAAAGCCGGCGTTGGTGGCAATCCAGTAGGCCGGCTTGACCAGGGCGCGGCGCACGATGGCCACACCCGCGGCCACATCGCCGGCCGCAGCGGTGGCGCGCTCGTCCTCATCCAGGGCGGAGAGGGCGTCCACCAGGGCGGTACCGCCACCGGCGACGATGCCCTCTTCCAGCGCCGCACGGGTGGAGGACACGGCGTCCTCGATGCGGTGCTTGCGCTCCTTCAGCTCCACCTCGGTGGCGGCGCCGACCTTGATCACGCCGATGCCGCCAGCCAACTTGGCCAGGCGCTCGGAGAGCTTCTCGCGGTCCCATTCCGAATCGGT
>NZ_JAVGCZ010000143.1:0-4710 GCF_052928425.1 Glutamicibacter sp. BSL13 | reverse complement strand
CTGTTCGCGGCCGGGTTGTGGACCCCGGGGCCGCTGATGCCCGATGCGCTGGAACCGGTCGTGGGGCTGACCCCGGCCGGGGCGATGGCCCAATCGCTGCAGGCGGCCTGGTTTGAGGCGGATGTGTCCCTTGGGCCGCTGGCCGTCTTCGCGGTGTGGACCGCGGGCTGTGCGCTGATCGCCGCCCGGATCTTCCGCTGGCGCTAGCCTGGCCGGTCTGCACAGCACCGTCACCTATTGAATTTCGCAGTCAGGGGAGCACATCATGCGCAAGTTGGTCGCCGTCGAGTTCCTGTCCGTGGACGGGGTCATGCAGGGACTGGGCTCACCGGATGAGGACCGCAGCGGCGGATTCGTACACGGCGGCTGGGGTGCGCGCTACGCCCCAGCCATCCACGCGGCGCTCGGCGCGCAGGGGCTGGAAGCCACCACCGCCTACCTGTTCGGGCGGCGCACCTACGAGAAAATGGCCGCCTACTGGCCGTTCGTGGGCAGGGACAACCCCATCGCCGCGCACATGAACCAGACGCCAAAGTACGTGGCCAGCACGAGGCTGCGGGATCCGGCCTGGCGGCACACGGAAGTGATTGCCGGTGAGGTGGGCGAGAAGGTGCGCCGGCTGAAGTCCGAAGGGCAGGGAGAGATGGTGATCCTGGGCAGTGGCATGCTCACCCGCCAGCTGCTGGCTGAGGATCTCATCGACAGCCTGCGCCTGTTCGTACATCCGCTGCTGCTCGGTGCCGGCAAGCAACTCTTCGGGCCGCTGCCAGCGCCCCGCCAACTGCGGCTGACCGGATGCCAGGCCAGCGAGCTGGGCAGCCTGATCCTCTCCTACGACGTGGAACCGAACCACTGAAGCTCAATGCTCGAGTACCTGGTGCCCCTGAGCCGAGGGCAGGCGGGCTGCCACGGCGCTAAGCTCCACCAGCGCGCCGGGCACGCCGAGGCCTGCAACAAACGCCGCGGTGACCAGGGGTGGTTCCGCACCGGCCAGCCGGGCGGCGATCACCCCGTACGCGGCCCCGGGTTCCACCCCTTCGATGAGCAGCACGTTCCACTGGACGACGTCCGCCAGTCCTGCCCCGGCCGCGGCGAGCGCTGTTTCGGCATTGTCCAGCGCCCGGCTCACCTGCACCGCAATCTCGCCGTCGCCGATCAGTGCACCGGTCTCATCCACCGAGTTCTGCCCGCCCACATAGATGGTGCTGGCCCCGGCCGGGACGATGGCGACATGGCTGAAGGCCCGGGAGTGTACGAGCCCCGCGGGGCGCAGGCGCTGGATCTGGGACATGGGGAATCCTCGCTTCGGGGGCGCGGGGCCGGGTCACCGAGTCTACTTGGCACGGACCGGCCTGGACAGGGAGTCACCAAGCAGGCGGCGCCCTCCAGGGGGCCGGCGGCTATCAGTTGTGACTGATCCCATTCAGCCGCGCGTGCAGCGCCTTGATCTGGGTGCTCAGTTCCTCATCGGGTCCGGCGACCTCCAGGCCGGGGGCCACCTCGTTGATGGGCAACGGCTTCACCGGGCCGGGTTCCACGCCCCATTCGCCGTGCCAGTCCATCAACTGCCGGCTGCTGCTGGCGTAGACAATGCGCCCCAGCCCCACCCACGCGTGGGCGGCCGAACACATGGGGCAGTGCTCCCCGGAGGTGTAGACCGTGGCGGCGGCACGTTCGGAGGGATCCAGGTTCTCCGCGGCCCAGCGGGCGATCGCGAACTCCGGGTGGCGGGTGTGGTCCCCTTCGGCGACCCGGTTGCGGTCGGCGAAGCGCACCTGGCCCTGCTCATCGACCAGCAGGGAGCCAAAGGGCTCGTCCCCGGCCTCCAGCGCCTCACGGGCATAGTCCACGCACTGGGCCAGGAATGTACGGTCGGTCTCGGTGATTGATGCGGAAGTAGCCATGCCAACACCTAACCACCCTCCAGTGCCAAAGTGAAGTATGACTAGGAACTTCTGAGATTCACGCCGGGTTCACAGATAGCTATGCCTGCATCAGTCGATTCCGGCGTAGTCGTACTGGGCGTATATCCGTACCGCGGTTCCCGCCACGTGGGCACCGGTGCAGGTGCGCCGCCAAATCAACGGATTCCACGCACCACATTGCTCGGTCTCCAAACCGAGATCCGTGGTGAGCCGTCTGGCGTCGGCGGGGGTGCCTGCCTGGACTTCAAGTTCCCGCCAACACCCGCCGGAGGCGCACTGCAGCTCGGGCTCGCCCACAACCAGTTCCGCCGGCAGATCCGGGAACGCCGAGGTGCTGGGCACCGCGGCCTCATCCAGGCGCACCCAGAGTACCGCCGCCACCCAGATCAGCAGCAGCACGCCCAGCCCCGCGAGCGTTCGCAGAATCCAGAACAGCGTGCGCTTCGACGCGTCCCGTCGTGGGGTGTTCTGCCGCCGCTTGCCGTCCTTCATGCCTTGACCCTACGCCAGTCAAGCCGCGTGCGGAGCCGTGCCGGGGGCTTAGGCGGCATTATCGCGCCAAGTCACAGTAGGACTCGAAGCCTGTACCGGTCCGGAGGGATGTGACAGCATGGGCTGATCACATACGTCGCGTACGCCACAGCCTGGGTGCGCGGTAACAGCAACGCACGAGCACATCAGGAGCAGCAGTGAGCGCAGCACCGGGTGAGAAGACCCTAAACGAAATCAATGAACTGATCCGCCTTGACACCACCAGCCGGGACACCAACCTGCCGCTGATCGAGAAGGTCATCGACAAACTGCAGGCCGTCGGGGTGGAGCACACCCTGATCCACAACGCCGAGGGCACCAAGGCCAACCTGCTGGCCACGATCCCCGCCCACGACGGAACCACCACCGGCGGCATCGTGCTCTCCGGGCACACCGACGTGGTGCCGGTGGACGGGCAGGAATGGAGCAGCGAACCGTTCGAACCGGCGGTGCGTGAGGGCAAGCTCTACGGGCGCGGCACCTGCGACATGAAGGCGTTCATCGGGGTCATCCTCTCCCGGCTGACCGAACTGACCAGTGCCCGGCTGAAGGAACCGGTCCACCTGGCCTTCTCCTATGACGAGGAGGTCGGCTGCGTCGGCGCGGTCGGGCTGGTGGAGAAGATCACCGAACTCGGCCTGGCCCCGCGCGGCGCGGTGGTCGGGGAGCCCTCCAGCATGCGGGTGATCCGCGGGCACAAGTCCATGAACGTGTTCAAGGTCGACTTCCACGGGGTCGCAGCCCACTCCTCGCTGCCCGGGGAGGGGTTGAACGCCATCTCCTACGCCACCCGCTTCGCCCGCTTTGTCGACGAGGTCTCCGCCGAACTGCGCCAGGGGGAGCGTGATGAGGCATTCCTCGAACCGACCACCACCATGAACGTGAACCGCATCGATGGCGGCATCGCGGTGAACACCATCCCGGCGCTGTGCACCGTGTTCTTCGAATACCGTTCCCTGGCCAGCGTGGACCGCGAGGCGCTGACCGCCCGGATGCGCGCCGAGGCCGAACGGCTGCAGGACGAGATGCGCCAGGTGAACCCGGCCGGCAGGGTCGACTTCAGCATCCAGGCCGGAGCTCCCGGGCTGGATACCGCCCCGGAGGCCGAAATCGTGGAACTGGCCGCCCGCTGGGGCGGGGAACCGGCTCAGGACAAGGTCACCTACGGCACCGAGGCCGGCCTGTTCGCCGGCGCCGGGATCCCCACCGTGATCTGCGGCCCCGGCGACATCGCCCAGGCGCACGCCCCGGATGAGTTCATCGAGCTGTCCCAGATCACCGCGTGCGAACAATTCATCGACGCGATGATCGCCGACCTGTCCCAGTAGCCCGCCCCGCACCCAATAGCCAGGAGACACCCATGAGCCCACCGCGTGAAGTGACCGCGCACCAGCTGAAGGCCGCCCGCAAGGCGGTCATTTCCTCCTCCATCGGGGCGGCGCTGGAGTGGTTTGACATCATTGTCTACGCCACCTTCGCCACGGTCATCGCCAAGATCTTCTACCCCGAATCCAATCCGACGTTCGCACTGATCCTCACGTTCGCCACGTTCGCGATCTCCTACATCATCCGCCCGCTGGGCGGGATGGTGCTGGGCAGCTACGCGGACCGCAAGGGCCGCAAGGCCGCGCTGACACTGACCCTGATGCTGATGATGGTCGGCACGCTGATCATGGCCATCGCCCCCACCTACGAGATGGTCGGGGTGTGGGGTGCGTTGATCATCCTGCTCTCCCGGCTGATCCAGGGCTTCTCCGCCGGCGGCGAGTTCGGCACCGCCACCGCGTTCCTGATCGAGACCGCACCACACAAGAAGGCGTTCTACGCCTCCTGGCAGGTGGCCAGCCAGGGCGCCTCGATGCTGCTGGCCAGCGCGTTCGGCTATGTGCTGACCACCCAGCTGTCCACCCAGGCCCTGGAAAGCTGGGGCTGGCGGGTGCCGTTCTTCGTTGGCCTGCTCATCGGCCCGGTCGGGTTGTACATCCGCGCCCGGCTGGAGGAGACCGAGGAATTCGTGGCGGCCGAGAAGGTCAAGGCGCCGCTGGCGACCCTGTTCGCCGGCCACTACGGGCGGCTGCTGACCGGTTCGGCGATCATTGGGGTGGCCACCATCTCGGTGTACATGATCCTGTACATGCCCACCTTCGCGGTGACGAACCTGGGGATCCCGGCCGATGCCGCGTTCCTGGGCGGGGTGGCGGCCGGAACCATCACCCTGTTCGGGGTGCCGTTGGTCGGGCACCTGGCCGACCGG
>NZ_JAVGCZ010000142.1:0-4743 GCF_052928425.1 Glutamicibacter sp. BSL13 | reverse complement strand
CTGCTTGATCACTCACCCTGCCAGTGTAGCCAGCGGGCGGCGCGAGGCCGACGGGGCGCTCGGGCGTTGGGCAGCCCTCCGCGTGTTGCCGGTCACGGGGGCGGGCATCCGGGACCAAGCGGCAGTGGCCGGTGTCTGGCGCAGGACACCGGCCACCGCCGCTTGCGCCTCGAATCGCGGGGGACCGGCTCTCTGCCCGGGTTGCCGCCGGGGCGCTTGGGGCCTCTCGGGGCGAGGCTGCTAGCGCTGCCCGGCCGTGGCCGGCTCCCGCTGCGGGGACCGGCCTGCCGTCCCGGCCAGCTTCTGCGGGTCCAGCTCCACGCGGCGCAGCAGCTGGGCGTTCAGCGCCACCACAATGGTGGACAGCGACATCAGCACCGCACCCACCGCGGGGGAGAGCACGAAGCCTACCGGGGCCAACACGCCGGCGGCCAGCGGCACCGCCAGCACGTTGTAGCCGGTCGCCCAGGCCAGGTTCTGCAGCATCTTGCGGTAGCTGGCGCGGGAGAGCTCAATCATCGAGACCACGGCGCGCGGGTCGTTGCCGGCCAGCACCACCCCGGCCGATTCCATGGCCACGTCGGTGCCGGCGCCAATGGCGATGCCCACCTCGGCGCGGGCCAGGGCCGGGGCGTCGTTCACCCCGTCACCGACCATCGCCACCGACTTGCCGCGGCGCTGCAGCTCAACCACCTTGCTGTCCTTGTCCTCCGGCAGCACGTTGGCAAACACCTCATCGATCTGCAGTTCGGCCGCGACCGCGTCCGCCACCTGCTGGGCGTCCCCGGTGATCATGGCCACCTGGACCCCGCGCTGGTGCAGGGCCGCCACCGCGTCGCGGGAGGCCTCGCGCACCTGATCCTCCAGGGCCAGTGCACCAATCACCTGCCCCTCGCGCAGCACGTGCAGGATGCTGGCGCCGCGCTGCGTCCAGGTGTTGATCTCCTGGGCAATTTCCGCCGGGGATTCCACGCCCAGCTCGCGCAGCAGGTTCGGTCCGCCCACGCGCACCTCTGCGCCGTCCACCGTGGCGCGCACGCCCCGGCCGGTCTGCGAGGAGAAGTCACTGCCGTGCAGCTGGTGGGCCGAGGCCTGGGGGTGCTCCTTGGCGGCCGCGACGATGGCGCGGGCCACCGGGTGCTCACTGTCGGCTTCCGCCGCGGCGGCCACTGAAAGCAGCTCGCCCTCGGAAACCGGGGAAACCGCCGCGGTGCTGGTCACCGCGTGGGCGCCCTCGGTCAGGGTGCCGGTCTTGTCAAAGAGCACCACGTCAATGTTGCGCATGCGCTCCAGTGCGATGCGGTTCTTCACCAGCACCCCGGAGCGCGCGGCGCGTTCGGTGGAGATGGCAATCACCAGCGGAATGGCCAGGCCCAGCGCGTGCGGGCAGGCAATGACCAGCACCGTCACGGTGCGCACCACTGCGTCATCGGGTTGGCCGATGAGCATCCAAATGATGAAGGTCAGGATGCCGGCGCCCAGGGCAAACCAGAACAGCCAGGCGGCCGCCCGGTCGGCCAGCGCCTGGGCGCGGGAGGAGGACTGCTGGGCCTCGGAGACCAGGCGCTGGATTCCGGCCAGCGCGGTGTCCTCGCCGGTGGCCTGCACCTCAACGCGCACCGAGTTGTCCGTGGCCACCGTTCCGGCCACCACGTTCTGCCCGGCGTCGCGGTAGACGGTCTTGGACTCGCCGGTGATCATCGATTCGTCGAACTCCGCGCCGCCATCCACAATCCGGCCGTCGGCCGGAACGCGGGCGCCGGAGCGGACCAGGACGGTATCGCCGGCCTGCAACTGGTCCAGGGTCACGGTTTCGGTGCCGTTCTCCGTCACCTTCTCCGCCTCATCGGGCAGCAGTTCGGCCAGCGCGTCCAACGCGCCGGAGGCCGCGCCCAGGGCGCGCATCTCCATCCAGTGTCCCAAGAGCATGATGACCACCAGCAGCGCCAGCTCCCACCAGAAGTCCAGCATCAGCCCGCCAATGCCCAGGCTCGTGGCCCAGGAGGCGATCAGGGCCACGGTGATGGCCATGGCAATCAGCAGCATCATTCCCGGCTGGCGGGACTTCAGTTCAGAAACACCTCCGGAGAGGAAGGGCCAGCCGCCGTAGAAGTAGATGACGGTGCCCAGGATCGGGGCAATCCACTGGACCCCGGGGAATTGGGGAATCTGGTAGCCGAGCAGGTCGGCGAACATCGGGCTGAAGTAGACCACGGGAATGGACAGCACCAGGCTGATCCAGAACATCTTGCGGAATACGGCGGCGTGATCGCCGTGGCCACCATGTCCACCATGTCCGCCGTGGCTGGCATGTGCCGAATGGTCTTCGTGCCCGGCGTGATCCTGGTGATCCGCCGGATGCTGGTGCTCCAAGTGCTCCGCGTGCTGGGCGGAATGCCCTGCTTCGGCATGCAGGGCATGTTCCTGGCGCCCTTGGCGGTGTTCTGCGTGCGCTGAAGATTGCGGTTGTCTTGAGTGGCCGTGGCGGCCTTGGTGCTCTTCGTTCTCGGAGGTACTCATGATGCCCCTTTCGCGTTCGCTGTGGAAACCATGGGTTGTGGTTGCTCGTCCTGGTTAGAGCTGCCGGTGGCGGCTTGAGTGCTCTTCATTTCCTCCACCACAGTCGAGACTATACCCCCTAGGGGTATTAAATCCAGTGAGGGTGAGCGAATCTTCAGGAACAGACAAGGCCCCTGTCAGCTCCCGCGCCGGCGTGAAGATGGAACTTCCCTGCTTAGGGGGCTCACAGTCCGTGTGGCTAGAATCTGCAGATATGAACATCCCACCCGTCCTGCGGCAGCCGCCGGCGCCGTCGGTGCCCGGCACCCTGCCCGGCATGTTGCGTGGGATTCTGCTGGCCGCGGCCGTCGTGGTGGGTTTGCTGCTGATGCATGGACTGAACCTGCACGGCACCGCACCTGCCCATGAGGCCCATCCCTTCACCGCCGCCGGGCAGCTGGCACAGACGCCGACGGCCACCGACAACCAGCATCTGCTGGCCGATACCTCTGCCGTGGGATGCGCCGAATGCCAGAAAAGCGGTGGCCAGCAGGTGGTGAGCGCCGCCTGTGTCGCCGCGCTGCTGCTGCTTTTCCTCACCCTCGGCGTGCTGCCAGCCTTCTGGGCCCGCCGCATCGGGTTCTGCCGGGCAGGACCCGGGTACCGCCTCCGGGCACGGCGCTTCCGGCCAAGCCCATCGCTGCAGGCGTTGTGTATTAGCCGCACCTGATCGGCAGGCTCCCGCGCGCCTTCCTGCGCTTCCGGCGGGAGTCGAAAACCCATGCCCCGGCACACGGACTTTCGATCCGTTCGTGCCCTCAGCGATGCGAAATCACGGAGAAAACCCACATGAAGAAGCCAATTGCCGTTCTTGCTGCCCTGAGCCTGGGCCTTGCCCCAGTGCTGGTCGGGTGCGCCACCCAGGATCAGGACCCGGGGGCCACCCCGGAGCAGACCGCCACCTCGGCCCCGACAGCAAGCGTTAACGACGCGGACAAGTCCTTTGCCGCGATGATGAGCGTTCACCACGAGCAGGCCATCGAAATGAGCGACATCGTCCTGGCCAAGCAGGGCATCGACACGCAGGTGACCAACCTGGCCGAGCAGATCAAGGAAGCCCAGGGCCCGGAAATCGAGAAACTGCAGTCCTGGCAGCAGGAGTGGGGCGTGGAAGAGTCCCACAACATGCACGACATGGGCCACGGGGACGGGATGATGAGCGAGGAAGACCTGCAGGCCCTGCAGGAAGCCGAAGGGGTGGACGCCTCCAAGCTGTTCCTTGAGCAGATGATTGCCCACCACGAGGGGGCCGTGACCATGGCCGAGGACCAGATTCGCGACGGGTCCTACCAACCGGCCATCGATATGGCCGAACAGGTCGTCAACGAACAGCAGGCCGAAATTCAGCAGATGAAGGACATGCTGGCCGGCCTGTAACCGACCCCCAAAAAACCACTCCACTCCACGCGCGGTGGGCCCCTGGCCCACCGCGCACCCCAGCACGAGGAACCACCATGGCAAAGCCGACAACACCCAAGCACAACCGCCACCGCACCGCCGCCGGACACACAGCCCGTGTCCTTGGAGTGCTCGCCGTGGGGGCGCTGGCCCTGACCGGGTGCAGCAGCACCCCGGAACCGGCCCCCACCACCAGCGTGCAGGCCGCCGACTCCACGCAGCAGTTCCTGACGACCCAGGGACTCGACGGATTGAACACCACCCAGATCATCGACCGGCTGGATGCCCTGCCGGTGAGCGAACGCAGCCAAAGCCTGATCGCCTCGGTGCGGCCCGCGGGACTGGTTCTCATGGATGACCAGCAGGAAGTCACCCTGCCGATGCCGGAGGACAAGTTCTACCTGTCCTTCGCCCCCTACCAGCAGCAGACCCACGACTGCCACTTCCACAGCCTGACCACCTGCCTGGGGGAGATGCAGAACTCAGACGTGAAGGTCACCGTCACCGACAACAAGACCGGGCAGAAGCTCGTGGACGAATCCATGCAAACCTTCGACAACGGATTTGTGGGGCTCTGGCTGCCACGCGGCATGGAGGGGACTCTGACGGTCGAGGCACAGGGCAAGAGCGGAACGACCAACATTTCCACGGTCTCCGATGAGGACGCGACCTGCCTGACCACCTTGCAGCTGACCTAGCCCCTCGGACCCGGGCAGTCGCACGCTGACCGGGAGCGAAAGGAAATTGGGGACTCACGCCGGCGGGCCGTGCCGGAACCGGCACGGC
>NZ_JAVGCZ010000141.1:0-4801 GCF_052928425.1 Glutamicibacter sp. BSL13 | reverse complement strand
CCCCCTTCCCCTACCCGCCGCTCTCCCGATCCCCCCGCCCGGCCCCCCGCCCGGGGAATCCTGCAGCGGCTTGCCGGTTTCCCGGCGGTTCAGCTCGGCCAGTTCCTCGGCGGCGTCCTCCAGGGCCTGCGCGGCCCGGTGCAGCAGCTGGCCGCGCTCGGCCGGGCTGGTGGCGGCCCAGTCGGCGGCTGCCGTGCGGGCGGCGGCCAGGGCCCGGTGGGCTTCCTCGGGGCCGGCGATGGGGAGGGAGCCGACCTGCTCGCCGGTGGCCGGATCCATGATCACCATTTGCCCGGTGTCGCGGTCTGCTTGCGTGCTTGGTGCCGGAGCGGTGGACATCGCGTTCCTCCTTCAGTCAGAAAATCAGCTCTCAAAGCTCTGGTTCAGCGGCCCCGGGCACCCAAGGTGTCCACAAGGCCCTGCTACCGCTGAGGTACCCGCTTGGCGGCATTTCAGTCACCGCGGACCCAAGTTCCCGGCAAGTGCTCAGGATCACGTTGCCAACCTCCGCCCGGCGGTAGGGTATGCCCTCAGAAGCCCATCTGACGGCGCGAATGCGCCCCGGGAGCACGTGTGGCAGGAAAGGCAAGGAGATAATGAACGAGACCGCCGTCGGGCCCGTGGCCCCACCTTTCGAATCCATTGGGAGCATCGCCGTGCTGCGTGGCGGCGGGTTGGGAGACCTGCTGTTTGCCATGCCGGCCATCCATGCGCTGGCCGCGGCCTATCCGCAGGCTCGGATCACGCTGCTGGGCACTCCGCTGCATGCCGAACTGCTGGCCGGCAGGCCCGGACCGGTGGATGAGGTGGCGGTGCTGCCCTTCGCCGAAGGTGTGCGCCCGGGCGGCAGCGGGGACACGGCCGCGGATGCGCAGCAGGTGCAGGACTTCCTGGGCAGGATGCGTGAACGCGAGTTCGACCTGGCCGTGCAGGTACACGGCGGGGGGCGGTTCTCCAACCCCTTCCTGCTGGAACTGGGCGCGAAGCACACGGTGGGCACCCGCACCGAGGACGCGGCGGAACTTGAACGCACCATCCCGTACCACTACTACCAGCACGAGGTCCTTCGGGCCCTGGAGGTGGCCGGGATGGCCGGGGCCACCACCACCGCGTTGAGCCCGCGCATCGAGGTGACCGAACACGACCGGGACGAGGCACGCACGGCGTTGGAGGCACTGGCCCGCAGCCTGCCGGACGCCGCCGGGCGCCGGGCACCGCGCCTGGTGATCCACCCCGGAGCCTCCGACGCACGCCGGCAGTGGCCGGTCGAATCGTTCGCCGCCCTGGCCACCCGGGCCGTGACCGACGGCTACCAGGTGCTGCTGGTCGGTGCCGGGGCGGAGGCCGAACTGTGTCGGCGGATCTGGGAGCAGGTGCCCGCCGAGCAGCGCGAGGCCGTGCACGTGCTGGCCGGGAAGCTCAGCCTCCCGGGCCTGGTCGGGGTGCTGGAGTCCGCGGAGGTCATGCTGGGCAATGACAGCGGGCCGCGTCACCTGGCCCAGGCGGTGGGGACCCCCACCGTGGGAATCTTCTGGGCCGGGAACATGATCATGGCCGCCCCGCTGGAGCGCAGCCGCCACCGGGTGCACCTGGGCTGGGTGACGCACTGCCCGGAATGCGGCATCGACGTGACCCAGGTGGGATGGAATGCCCCGCGCTGCGACCACACCTTCCCGCTGACCGCTGCGGTGAGCGTGGATGAGGTTTATGCGAACATCACCGACCTGACCGCCAGCGGCGAGCTGCTCTCGGCAGGACGCCAGCTGCAGAGCGCGACCGAGTAGCCAACGCCCGCAGCCCGAAACGCAGAGGAGAACACCGCGGGGCGAAGCGAACCGTCTACCGGTCCGCTTCGCCCCGCGTCATTGATTGCCGCTAGCGGAACGACGCCGCTACCGGGCGGTGTTCTTCCGGGCCAGGCGCAGGAACACGCCGCCAAGAAGGATCACCAGCAGGCCGGCACCGGCGGCGAGCACGCCGCCAAACCCGGTGTCGGCCAGCGCGGCATCACTTGCCGGGGCCTTGGCCTGAGCGGCGTCTTCGGTGTCGACCTTGTGCGCAACGGCTGCGCCGACGATCGTGGCCTCCGGCGTCTTGGCGGCTTGTGGTGACGCATTGCTGGAGGGCTTCACCTCACCCTTGCCCTTGTCGTTGCCGCTCTCGGTCTGATCGCCGAAGTACCAGGCGAGGAAGTCCTCAAACCAGGCAGCGTCCTCGCCCTCCAAGAGCTCCCGGTAGCTTTCGATCAGTTCCTTCAGCTCGGCCTCGCTTTGGGCCATATCGAACTCGATGCCGAGGAAGATCCCGAGCAGTTCCCTACCCTGATCGGTGCTGAAGAACTGCTCCCACTGTGCTTCGTCCCAGCTTTCGCTGCCTTCCGGCAGCAGGCGCAGCACCTCATCGAGCCAGGCCTGTTCTTCATCGGAGAGGTCCGGGTCCTCGATGCTGGACTGTAACAGGTATTCATCGACGAGACGGTCCCATTCCCGGCCCTGAGCAGTCTTGAAGAAGGCCTCCCATTGTTCTTCCGTCCAATTCTCATCGACCTGGGGGAAGCGTTCATCAAGGTAATCCCAGAACGCGTCCTCGTCGGCGAAGGTCATGCCATTGACGTTGGCCGCGAAGAGGGATGCAAGATTCCTTGTGTCATCCCCACGGGTTTCCGCGGCCGGTTCCGGTGCTTGGTTCAGCTTTTCCTGCTTCTTTGGCACCGGCCCACCCTCCGATTGGGCGGCGGGGGCACTCTTTTCCGCGGACCCGGGAACCTCGGTGACCAGCGAGTTGTCCTCATCTGTCGTCCCGGAGCCGTTTGCCGGGGCCTGGTCCGTGGTGGGCTGATCCGCAGCGGTTGGCGCGGCGGATTCTGCCGGTTCCGGTTCGGTGCGCTCTGTCTCGGTACCGTTCTCGGCTGGTGCCGCGGTTTCCTCAGGCGAAGCGGCCGGGTCGGTTGCAGCTTCAGCCGGCTCGTTCTCCGGCGGGGCCTGCTCGCCGGCAGTCGCTGTCACCGGTTCAGCCACGTCGGCCGCGCTCAGCTGTACCGGTTCCGACGGCACCGGAAGGGCGGCCGGTGCATTGGCCGCCGGTTCCTGGAGGGCGCTTGATTCGGCCGCAATTGCGGTGGGGGACTGCACGGTTTCGTCGGCCTGCGCCGCAGCCGGCGACAGCAGTAGGCCCGAAACGACGGCGGTGGAGAGGAGTGCTCCGGAGACGCGAGAGGTCATGGTTTTCCTGTTCTATACGCAAAGACAGCGGCTGGGACTGCGACCCTTGAAGGTGGAAGAAAAGGCCCCGGCCGATCGCGTGCTCTTGAAGTGAACGCGTGACAAAGATCAACCTAGCGTACTTATTACCCGGCACAAAGCAGACGCACAGAATGACTTGAGCCGCCGGTCTGTTTCAGTTAAGGACGCAGCCCCGCACCAACGGGTGCGGGGCTGCGTCCTTGCCTTCAATGAGCGTGGTTGGGGCCGCTCTTTACGGCCAGGAATCCTCACCTTCGTGGCAGATCAGCAGTTCGCGCACCTCGCAGCCCCGCGGCTGGGAGAGCGCGAACAGGATGGCGCCGGCCACCCGCGAGGGGTCATTGAGCCGGGAGTTGTCCGCCGGGCGGTACTGCTCGGTGCGGTCATCGAAGAAGTGGGTGTCCATGCCGCCGGGGATGATCGTGGTGACCCCCAGCCGCCCGGCCGTTTCGGCGGCCAGCGCCTTGCTGAACCCGAGCACCCCGAACTTCGAAGCGCAGTAGGCGGTCGCATCCGAAACCCCGCGCAGCGCCAGGGTCGAGGCGATGGTCACCAGACGTCCATGGCTTTTCTCCAGGTGCGGCAGCGCGGCCCGCGCCGTGGAGACCGTGCCGAGCAGGTTGACCCCCAGCACCAGCTCCCACTGGTCCGCCGGGACCTCATCCAGTTTGCCGCAGCGGTCAATGCCGGCGGCGGTCACCACCGCGTCCAGCCCGCCGTCGGCGGCCGCCTGCTCGACGGCGTGCTCCACCGCTGAACGGTCGGTGACATCCACTTCGTAGTACTGCGCCTGGGCCTCGGCCGGCGCCTGGATGTCCAGCACCACCGGGGTGCCGCCGGCCTCGGCGACCGCCTTGGCAACGGCGGCGCCCAGCCCGGAGCTGCCGCCGGTGATCAGTACGCGTCCGGGATTGTGCTTCTGGTTGTCCTGGGACAAAACTAACTCCTTGCGGTAGTGGTTGTTCGGTATTCTTGTGCCGCTGATCCTGGTCGGGGCTAGCCGACCCGGGCCAGCGCGGCTGCCAGCGACGTGGTGGAGCGCGCCACCCGGTAGGGGACGGTCACGCTGCGCCCGCCCCAGGATTCAATCAGCGGGGTTTCCGGCAGCGTCTGCGCGTCGTAATCCCCGCCCTTGACCCAGATATCTGGCCGGATCTGTTCCAGCACCGCGTGCGGGGTGTCCTCGTCAAAGATCACCACCGCGTCCACGCAGTCCAGGGCCAGCAGCAGCTCGGCCCGGTCGTCTCCGGCAATGATGGGTCGGGTGCTGCCCTTGAGCCGGCGCACCGACTCATCCGAGTTCAGCAGCACGATCAGGCAGTCACCCATCGCCCGGGCCTGCTGCAGGGTCCGGGTGTGCCCGGCGTGCAGCAGGTCAAAGCAGCCGCCGGTGGCGACCACGGTCCCCTCTGCACCGCGCACCTGTTCGATGACCCGCCACGGGTCCGGTTCCCCGGCCACCGTGCCCACGTCCATCGGCTGCGCCGTGACGGCCGGCAGCTCGCCCAGCGCCGCGACCCCGCCCGAACCGAGGAACCCGGCGGCGGCATCCACCGCGG
>NZ_JAVGCZ010000140.1:0-5046 GCF_052928425.1 Glutamicibacter sp. BSL13 | reverse complement strand
CAGGCACCCCAGGAGGGTCCGGCTGCGACACGGACAGCCGGGCGCCCGGGGGTGATCCGGGCGAGGTCGACGGCGACCCGAACCAGATGGTGGACGACCCGACCACCGACGGGCAGATCACCGCGCGGATGCTCCACGTCTACCAGACCGCCCTCGAGCGCTTCCCCGACACCGGCTGGTCCTGCTACTCGCCCCGGCCCGGACAGAAGTCCGAGCATCCCCTGGGCCGGGCGTGTGACATCACCTTCGGCAACCCGATCGGCCAGCGACCGACCCCGCAGCAGCTCGACGACGGCTGGGAGGTGACGAACTGGATGAAGGACAACGCCGAGACGCTCGGCATCCAGTGCCTCATCTGGCAGGGCAAGATCTGGAACATCGACCGCGACGACGAGGGCTGGCGCGACTACAACGGCGGCGGAATGCACGACCCCTCCGATATCACCGGAGGGCATTTCGATCACCTGCACGTGACCGTCAAGGAATAGGCCACGGAAGGCCTGCCTATGGCCTCTCAGATTGTGCCGTGAGGACAGCATAGACGGTCTTTCGCGCGTCTCCGAAACCGGCCGTTCTTCGACGTCATTCGCGACTAGAGGCCAGCGGACGTGTGGGCGTCCGTGCGCACATCGTCGCGACATGCGCCCTCCGCCCGGGGCCGCGACCGCGCCGCTGTGCCGGCCCGCACGGGCGGCCGGTGGGCCGTTGCCCGCGACCCTGCCGGGCCGGTTCCTGCACGCACCTGGACGGTCACCCAAGCCAGGAAGCAGGAGAATCCCCATGCCCGTCATCGCCGCTGTCGCTCCGGTACTCCTCGAGATCGACGTGTTCCCGGACTTCGACGCCGTGGGCGGGAAGACGGAGATCCTCCACGTCCTCGGGGCGCTGCTGACCGTGGTGCTGATCGTCGCGGTGCTGATGCTCCTGGTCAGCGCGATCGTCTGGGCGATCGCCTCCTCCCACGGGAACCTCCAGGCGGCATCTCGCGGCCGGACCGGCGTGCTCGTCTCTATCGGGGCCGCCGCGCTGGCCGGCGCGGGCGTCGCCTGGGTCAACTTCCTCGTCCAGGTCGGCAGCACCGTATAGCAGACACCCAAGGCGGGCCGGGTCTCTGACCAGGACGCCGCCCGCGCCCCACGTCGCCACCGGGCGGCGCGGGCGCTTCTTTGAGGCCCGGATCGGGCGCGGGAACGCGTCGAGTGGAGGGCTCGGAGAGGTCCCGGGAGCAACCAGTTCCGGGGTCGCACCTGATGCGCTGACCCGCGAGTGGCGCGGGCCGGATGTTCTCGAAGGAGCCGCCCCATGTCTGTCCTGCTGGATCTCGTCCCGACCATCGTCCCGGCCCTGGTGCCGATGGATATCAACATCACCCCCAACGACGACGGCCTTCCCGGCATCGCCGCCCTGCGCACCATCGTCGGCGCGGTCATGACCGTGGCGCTCATTCTCAGCGTGCTCGCGCTGCTGATCTCGGCGATCGTGTGGGGCTTCGGCTCCAACTCCAGCAATCCCCATCTCGCCTCCAGGGGAAAGGTCGGTGTCCTCGTCTCCTGCGCCGCCGCGATCATCACCGGCGGTGCCGTGACGCTGATCAACTTCTTCTGGAATGTCGGAGGAACCATTTCCTGACCCGCCCCCAAGGAATTCGAAAGGAGGCGGGTTATGGCTGGCGTCTGTGATGTCCCTGTCATTAGTACCGTCTGCGACAAAGTCGGTGAAGGAGCCGCGAGCCTGATCAGCGCACCGTTCGACTGGCTCGCGCAGGCCGTCGGCGGTGCCGCGCAGTGGATGTTCGAGGGCGTGTGGGCGCTGTTCGACACCACCACCCTGGTCGACATCACCGAGGACGGCTACCTCGACGTGTACAACGTCGTGTTCGGCCTGGCCGTCCTGATCACCTTCGCGTTCTTCTGCCTGCAGCTCATCGGCAGCCTCATCCGGCGCGAGCCCGGCGCGCTGGGCCGGGCGGCGACCGGGATGGCCAAGAGCGTGCTCGGCGCGTTCATCCTCGTCACGATCACCGCGACCCTGCTGGAGATCGTCGACCAGCTGTGCATCGGGATCATCCAGGCCACCGGCACGACCCTGGACGAGATGGGCGGCAAGATCGCCGCCCTCATCGCGGGGCTGACCGCGATCCAGATCACCGCGCCGGGCGCGGCGGCGATCATCATCATCTTCCTCGCCTTCCTCGCGATCACCGCCGCTGCGATCGTCTGGTTCAGCCTCCTGGTGCGCAAGGCGCTGATCCTGATCCTGGTCGTCCTCGGGCCGATCGCCCTGGCCGGCGCCGGCTGGGACGTCACGAGGGGATGGTTCTCCAAATGGGCCAGCTTCGTGCTCGCGCTGATCTTCTCCAAGTTCGTCGTCGTCCTCGTATTTCTGGTCGCCATCACCCAGGTCAACGCCCCGATCGACCTCGACCTGGCCTCCATCGCGGACCCGGTCGCGGGGATCGTGCTGATGTTCATCGCCGCCTTCGCCCCTTACATGTGCTACAAGCTGCTCGCCTTCGCCGGCGCGGACATGTACCACCTGACCAGCACCGAGCAGGAGGCCAAGCAGTCGATGAACCGGCCGCTGCCGGTCCCGCACGCCCCGAAGCCGGAGAACGTCGAGAAGGTCCTCGGTCCCAAGGGCGACGGCCCCGACGGAGGCGGAGGGGGCGGCAGTGGAGGGGGTGGGGACAACCCGCCACCGTCCCCGCCGAACTCGCCAAGCCCTACCACCGGCACCGGCGCCGGTGCGGGAGCGACGGGCGCTGGAGCCGGTGGCACGGCCGGAGCGGGCAGTGCCGGCGCAGGGAGCGCGGGCGGCGCCGGGGCTGGCGCGGGTGCCGGGGCCGGTGCTGGTGCGGCTGCTGGGCCGGTCGGCCTGGGCGTGGCGGCGGGGGTCGCGGTCGTCAAGGGCGCCGCGGAGGCCGGCCCGAAGGCCGGGGACGCAATCGGGAAGGCCGCCGATGCGCAGGCCTCCGGCGCCAGCGACGGGGCCGCGGCACCGCCCAGCTCTCGTCCGGCGGATGCGGTACCTACCTCACCAGCACCGCCGCCGGCAGCCCCGCCGAGCCAGGACCCGAAGCCGGTGCCGCCGACGGATCCAGCACCGCCGAAGCACTGACCGAACCGCAGACCTGATCCTCACGGGAGGGAGGTGGAACAGGACCGGCAGGCCCCACCCGCCCGGGACGAGCGAGTCATGGCGACCTCGCTCCCCGGGGACGGGTGGGGCCTGTCGCTGTTCGGGTTCCGCACCTGGGTGGCAGGCGCGCCCACGAGGCGCCCGTGTCTGATCCGAGAGGGGAATCCCTGCCATGACCACCCATGAGAAGCACGCCGAGGAAGCCGAGCTGCACCCGGTGAAGTTCTCCCGCTTGTCCAAGCGCGGCATCCTGCTCGGCCTGTCCCTGGCCCAGCTGATCGCGATCGGCGTCGCGATCGCCGCCTTCGTCCTCGGCCTCTACACCGGCGGCCAGGCCGTCCTCTACCTGGGCGTGGTCTGGCTGCCCGCCCTGCTCGTCGCCGTCATCCGCATCGGCGGGCGCAGCCTCGTCGAATGGCTGCCCATCGGCCTGGCCTGGATGTGGCGGTCGCTCACCGGGCAGACCCGCTACCGGCGCCGCATCGTCAAGCCCCGGCCGGCCGGCACCCTGGCGTTGCCCGGCGACGCCGCCGCGCTACGGCAGTATGTGGACCCGGAGACCGGGGCGGTGATGGTGCACGACCCGCACGCCCAGATGCTGACCGTGCTGCGCGAGATCACCCACCCCTCGTTCGTGCTGCTCGATCCCGGCGAGCAGGAGCGCCGGGTCCAGGCGTGGGGGAGGGTGCTTGCCACCGGGTGCCGGTCCGGGCGGATCGCTCGTATCCAGGTCCTGGAGCGCACCATCCCTGACTCCGGAACCGGGCTGGCCCAGTGGTGGGCGAGCCATGGCGTCGATGACGGCTCCTGGGTCGCGACCACGTACAAGGAGCTCATCGACCGGGCCGGCCCCGCCGGGGAACGCCACGTCTCCACCTTGTCCCTCTCACTCGACATGAAGGCCGCCGCCCGGCAGATCCGCACCGCCGGCCGCGGCCTGCGCGGCGCCGCGGCGGTCTTGAAGCAGGAGATGACCACGCTGACCACGGCGTTGCGGGCTGCGGACCTGGATGCCTCCGACTGGTTCACGCCCGGGCAGCTGACCATCATGCTGCGCACCGCCTACGACCCGCAGATCGCCGCGACGTTGGACCGGGCCGGGAACATCGGCCAGGACCTCGCGACCGCCGGGCCGGTCGCCGTCGAGGAACGCTGGGATCGGCTGCGCTCGGACTCCGCCTGGCATGCCGTGCTGTGGATCAGCGAATGGCCCCGCAGCCAGGTGTTCCCCGGCTTCCTCTCCCCGCTGCTGCTCACCGGTGGCATCCGCCGCGCCGTCACCCTGCTCTATGACCCGATCCGCGCCGATGTCGCGGCCCGGGATGTCCGCAAGCGCAAGACCGAGCACATCTCCGATCAAGCGCAGCGGCGCCGGATCGGGCAGATCGAGGACGCGGAGCAGTCCGCCGAGCTGCAGGACGTCCTCCAGCAGGAAGCCGACCTGATCAGCGGTCACGGGATCCTCCGCTTCACCGGGCTCGTCGCCGTCTCCGCCGACACCGGCCCTGAGCTGGACGCCGCAGTCGCGGCCATTGAGCAGGCCGCCGTCCAGGCCTCCTGCGAGACCCGCCGCCTGGTCGGGCAGCAGGCCAGCGCCTTCGCTGCCGCCGCGCTCCCGCTCTGCCGCGGCCTCTAACCCCCCTCTGCTCCTTGGAAGGAGAACCCGCATCGTGAGTGATGAAGAGCCCCGCCGGCTGCACACCGCCGTCCTCGTCGGGTCGGAGAACGTGCCGCGCCGCGACCGCAAGGCCCGCCAGAAGGCCGCGGCGAAGCGCCTGGCCGCCGATGCCGCCGAGCGCAAGGCCATTGCCCGTGACCAGGCCCGCGCCGAGCGCGCCGAGGCGAAGGCGACCCGCTACCTGCCCGCTTCCGGTGAGGACGGGCCGGCCGCGCTGCGCACCCCGGTCC
>NZ_JAVGCZ010000139.1:0-5107 GCF_052928425.1 Glutamicibacter sp. BSL13 | reverse complement strand
CAGCGGCTGTAGCGCACCAGTTCCAGCTGCCCGCTGACCGGCGCGAAGTGCCGGTCGGTGCTGGTCGCGTTGAAGTCCCCGGCGGCCACAATGCGCGGGGAGGGATCCTGCTGCACATACCCGGCCAGGTTGCGCAGCATCATGTCCCGGTCACCGTGCCCGGTGGGCCGGGCGGAGGCGGCATGCACCGTGTACAGGCGCACCGGCCCGGCCGCGGTTTCCACGTCCAGGCGCAGCGCCCGATCCCAGTCCAGGCCCAAATCCAGCGGCTCGGCCCGGCTGACCGGGTACTTGGACCAGACCCCCACGGTGCTGACCGAGAAATGGTACGGGTGGCTGGAGGCCAGGGTGCGGCTCACCTCGGCGTCCTGCCCGGCACCCAGCTCCTGCAGGGCGATGACCTCCGCCCCGGCCTGCGCCAGGGAACGGGCCGCCGAATCCACCTGCCGTTCATGCACGTTCTGGGTCGCCACCTTCAGCCCCTGCACCGGTTCGCGGGCGGGAGCCGGCACCACCATCGGGCCGAAGATCAGCGCCCAGGCCACCGCCGGAACCAGCAGCATCAGGAAGGTGCCGCGCCCGCGCGCGGCCAGGGCAAGGAGCAGCAGCACCGGTACCCCCAACCCCAGCCAGGGAGCCAGGTTGTCGATGACCAGGCCGAGCCCGGCCACGTCGGGAACCTGCTGGTGGAAAACCAGCAGCACGGTCAAGGCAAGGCAGCCGGCAATGATCAGCAGGCGCGCAAATATTCTGGATGCCGACAGGCGGCGTGATGCAACGTGGGACATTGGACTTCAACAGTGCCACAGAAACCTGCAAAAACAATCGATTTGCCCTGCGAAATGCTGTGGACGGTTCAGGCCCCTTCCAGGGGGCCGCCGGAGAGGCGATCTGCCGTGGGCGGCTGGTGATCCAAGACCCGGCGTTCCGGATTCTGCTGTTTTGCGGAGCGATACCCGGGCACCTCATCCTGCAGCGACTCATCTTCCAGCTCATGCCAGTCAATGCTGTCCACCGGGTTGTTCCAGCACGCGTTCTCGCGGCGGATGCGCCGGGTCTTCTCCCTGTCCACCCACGCCACCTTCAGGTGCGAGAAGTGATTGGCGTCAAGGACCTGCGCCGGGTAGCGGACCATGACCCGCGGCCCATAACTGGCGATTTCCTGCGCATGGATCAGCGACCCGTCCAGCTGCACCTCCACGTACGGGCACCGGTCGGCCTCGTGATGCTGGATCTGCGCCGGGTCCTCGGCGGCGGGCAAGCGTCCGCGTGATGCCCCCGTCGACTCGCCCTCCATCCAGCGCAGTACGGCGCAGCCATTGAGCAGGCCACCGGTATGAAAAGGATCCCCCATGATTACAACTCCAACTCGTGCCGGGCCAACTGCAGCAGTTCACTAAGCGAACCCTGCGCGAAGGCCTGGCGCTGGCGGCGTGCCCCATTGCCGCGACGTACTGTTTCTTCCAATTCCTGACGGACGTACTCATAGTCCCCGCTGTCCCGCAGGGCCGGCTCGATGTGGGTGAGCAGGGTCTGCAGGAAAGCCTCGGTGCTGGTGGTGCTGGAGGTCCAGGGGTTCAGCAGCGGGCCGTCCAACCCGTGCTTGGCCGCCTGCCAGAACGCGATGTCCAAGAATTCCGGGTCAAATTCCCGGTTGCGGCTCGGATATTTCACCGCCTGGTCCACCAGCCCGCGCACCAGCAGCGCCAGCAGCACCGAATCGGCGGCCCGCATCTGGGAGTCGGCCACCCGGACCTCCACGGTCGGCTGGTTTTCCGACAGGCGCATCGCCCAGCCCACGTGTCCACTGTCCAGGACCACGTCACTGGCCAGCACCCGGCCCAGGCGCCGGTCGTAGTCCCGGCTGTCCTTGAAGGCCGGCGGAATGCCCTGCACCGACCACCGGCGGTACTGGATGGTGCGCCAGGAGGCGAAACCGGTGTCCGCGGCCCGCCAGTACGGGGAGTTCGCGCTGATCGCCAGCAGCAGCGGAAGCCAGGGGCGCAGCGCGTTCATGGCCACGATCCCCTCCTCACGGTTCTCGATGCCCACGTGGATGTGCTGACCGCTGAGGTAGTGCTCCGCGGCGATGCCGGGCATGTGCTGGGCAATGCGCTGGTAGCGTTCGGTGTCGGTGACCGTCGCGGTTTCGGTGCTGATCGCGGGAACCGCGCCCAGCCCCACCGCCATTAGTCCCTCGGCCTGCGCCGCGGAAGCCAGCTTGCGCCGAAAGGTGCGCAGCTGATCCAGCCCGTCCTGGGGGCTCTGGCAGACCCCGGTGGCGAACTCGATCTGGCATGCCAGCCATTCCTTCTGGATCTCCCCTTCAAGCCGATGCGTTCCCAGTCCGAGCAGTTCGCCGCGCGGAACGGCGGGCAGACCGGTTTCCCCATCGAGCAGGAAGAACTCCTCCTCCACACCAAAGGTGTTCAACGTGTCCTTCCTTCCTTTCTCCCACGCACGCCACTTGCGTCGACGGCGGGTGGGGGCCAGTGCCTGTCGGTAATCCTGGTGCGACACTAGGCCAGTGACGCCGCCGCTGAAAGGGGATCGGGTGAATTCACATGCTGCGTTCAAGAAGCCACAGCGGAGCCTGATGGTAAACGGCAGGAAACTTGCTGAACCGTTCCGATGAATCCGTTGACATTTGTTTGATGCCCTGCCCGCGGCTCGTAGCGTGAGGGGCAGGAATCAGGCACGAATCCCCGTGCCGGCGCCGACCGGTGCTGACCGGGCACCCGCTGGCCGCTGCGGGGGTTTGTCGTCGAACACCGACTTCATCTGCCTCGAACAACTCACGTAGGAGCGCACGCATGAACAAGCCAGCCAATCAACCCAATCAATCCGCCAACGCGAAGCACACCGGTCCGCCGGAGGATGCCGGAACCGGTTACGGCCAGCGTTCCGAGCACATGACCACCAGCCAGGGCGCCCCGGTGCGCGATACCGACCATTCGCTGAAGGCCGGTCCGCGCGGCCCGGTGCTGCTGCAGGATCACCACCTGCGCGAGAAGATCACCCACTTTGACCACGAACGCATTCCCGAGCGCGTGGTCCACGCCCGCGGCGCCGGGGCCTTCGGGCAGTTCACCAGCTACGGCACCGCCGAATCGATCTGCGCCGCCGGGTTCCTGGAACCCGGACGCGTCACCCGGGTGTTCTCCCGCTTCTCCACCGTGGTCGGTTCGCGCGGCTCCTCGGACACCGTGCGCGACACCCGCGGGTTCGCCACGAAGTTCTACACCGAGGAGGGGGTCTTTGACCTGGTGGGGAACAACATCCCGGTGTTCTTCATCCAGGACGGCATCAAGTTCCCGGACATCGTGCACGCCGCCAAACCGCACCCGGACCTTGAGATCCCGCAGGCCCAGTCGGCGCACGACACGTTCTGGGATTTCGTCTCCCTGCACACCCCCGCCCAGGCGCACGCCATCTGGCAGATGAGTGACCGCGGCATCCCGCGGTCCTTCCGGATGATGGAGGGCTTTGGCATCCACACCTTCCGGCTGATCAATGCCGAAGGCAACAGTTGCCTGGCCAAGTTCCACTGGAAGCCCAAGCTCGGGGTGCACTCGTTGACCTGGGAGGAAGCCCAGCTGACCTCCGGGGCGGATCCGGACTTCCACCGCCGGGACCTGGCTGATGCGATCAGCTCCGGGCACTACCCGCAGTGGGAGCTGGGGGTCCAGGTGTTCCCCGATGACGGTTCGGAAAGCTTTGAGGGCATCGACCTGCTGGACCCGACGAAGATCGTGCCCGAGGAACTGGCCCCCGTCCAGCCGCTGGGGCTGCTGGAACTGAACGAGAACCCGTCGAACTACTTCGCCGAAACCGAGCAGGTGGCCTTCCACCCCGGACACCTGGTGCCCGGCATCGACGTCACCAACGACCCGCTGCTGCAGGTGCGCCTGTTCTCCTACATCGACACCCAGCTCAGCCGGCTGGGCGGGCCGAACTTCTCCCAGCTGCCGATCAACCGTCCGCACGCGCCGATCAATGACACGTTCCGCGACGGGATGCACCAGCAGTACATCCACGAAGGGATCGCGCCCTACAAGCCGAACTCGCTGGACGGCGGGTGCCCGTTCATGGCCGAGCCGGGCAGCGAAGCCCAGGCGCGGATGGTGGACTTCCCCGAGGCGGTCACCGAGGCGGTGAAGGAACGCGCCGAGCCGGTGGGCTTCAGCGATCACTTCAGCCAGGCCCGCCTGTTCTACCGCAGCCTCACCGCCCCCGAACAGCTGCACGTGCAGCAGGGGTACTCCTTCGAACTGGGCAAGTGCAGCAGCGAGGAAGTGCGCAAGCGCCAGCTGCAGTGCCTGGCCAACATCGATGAGGAGCTGTGCGCCTCGGTCGCCCTCGCCCTGGGCCTGCCGGCCCCGCAGCCGGATGAGGAGGTCAAGGACATGGCACCGAGTCCCGCGCTGTCCCAGGTCGGCCAGCCGTGGCCGGTCGATGGCCGCGTGCTGGGACTGGTTGTCAGCCCGGAAACCGACCTGGAGCTGGTGCGCCGGCTCAAGGACGAGGCGATGGGCCTGAACCTGCGGGTGCTGCTGGTGGCCGCCGACGGCGGCAAGCTGGCCGAGGACCTGCCGGTGGACCGCAGCTACCTCACCGCCCGCTCGGTGGAGTTCGACAGCATCCTGGTGGTCGGCCGGCACCGTGCCGCGCCCACCGCCAAGGTTCCGCTGGACACCAAGGCCGGGGCGGCCGGGGACCACGCCGGACCCGAGATGCTGGACCCGCGGGTGGGCCTGCTGCTGCAGGAAACCTTCCGCCAGTCCAAGGCCGTGGCCTACACCAGCCCGGAGCTGGAGCAGGACCTGGCGAAGCTGGCCATCCCGGCGGGCACGCCCGGGTTCGAACACCAAGACGCCGGGCAGGCCGTGACCTGGCTGGCCGGGCAGATGGCCCTGCACCGGGTGTGGCAGCGCTTCGGCGGCTAGGTGTAATCTCCACGGACGTTAGGTACACACGGCGTGGCTAGGTGACATAAAGAAGACCTCCGGGTGAGGTGGAGCTTGTCTAAGAGTTCACTTCTCACCCGGAGGTCTTCATGTCCCACTCTAACGCCTTCCTTGCGCCCAAAGGACGTTTGGAACTAGCT
>NZ_JAVGCZ010000138.1:0-5268 GCF_052928425.1 Glutamicibacter sp. BSL13 | reverse complement strand
GCCGTCTCCTCGCGGGTGCTGCGCCTGGCCGTGCGCGCGGCCGGGGGCACGAACCCGAGCCGGGAACGCACTGCGGCGCTGCAGCAGCTGGCCGGACTGGGCACGGCGCCGAGCCGTTCGGCCGGCCCGGTGCAGCTGGAGGGAGAGATCTACGCCTACCGGCGCGGTCCGGTGATCGTTTTCACCAGACCCAGCTAAACACTGGGGGCCGGAGTGTGGCAATCTAGTGGGGTACCACCCCTCTACATTCAGGAGAACCTTCGTGGATTCGAACGAGATCAAGGCCGATCTGGCCCACGTGCTGTACACCAAGGAAGAGATCCAGGCCCGGATCAACGAACTGGCCGCGCAGATCGACAAGGACTACGAAGGCCGCGACATCCTCGTGGTGGGTGTGCTCAAGGGCGCGGTGATGGTCATGGCCGACCTCTCGCGCGCACTGAAGTCGCACGTGACCATGGACTGGATGGCGGTCTCCTCCTACGGTTCGGGCACCCAGTCCTCCGGGGTGGTACGCATCCTCAAGGACCTGGACACCGACCTGATGGGCAAGCACGTGCTGATCGTGGAGGACATCATCGACTCCGGGCTGACCCTGTCGTGGCTGAAGTCCAACCTGGAATCCCGCGGCCCGGCCAGCGTGGAAATCTGCACCCTGCTGCAGAAGCCGGAGGCGGCCAAGGTGAAGATCGATGTGAAGTACGTGGGCATGGACATCCCCAACGAGTTCGTGGTCGGCTACGGGCTGGACTACGCGGAGAAGTACCGCAACCTGGACTGCATCGGCACCCTGGCGCCCCACATCTACCAGTAGGGAACTTTTCGTGCGCCGCGTGCGTTGATCAGTATCGATAGACATGGCGTAGCCCGGACGTCGGATGAAGTGCGTGAGGGGGATGCGGGGGAACGGGAACCTCCGGATCGATGAAAACCAAGAAACTTTTTAACAGCTGGATCATTTGGGTGCTCGTCGGGGTCACCGCCGTGCTGTTGTTCCTGCCGATGCTTTTCGGGCAGAACAGCGCGCGCGTGGACACCTCGGTGGGCCTGAACCAGCTGCGTTCGGGCAACGCCGCCGAGGCGAAGATCTTCGACGGGGACCAGCGGGTGGACCTGCTGCTGAAGGACCCGCTGAACGTGGACGGGGTCGACAAGGGCAAGAACGTCTCCTTCTACTATTCGGTGGCCCGCAGCGAGCAGGTCATCGACGCCATGAACGGCGCGAAGCTGAACAAGTTCACCGACCAGCCGGTGCAGAACAACTGGTTCGTCTCCATGCTGGGCGTGATCATCCCCTTCCTGCTGATCGCCGGCCTGTTCTGGTTCATCCTGGCCCGCTCCCAGGGCGGGGGCTCGAAGGTCATGCAGTTCGGCAAGTCCAAGGCGAAGCTGATCACCAAGGACATGCCGCAGGTGACGTTCAAGGACGTGGCCGGGGCCGATGAGGCCGTGGAGGAGCTGCACGAGATCAAGGAGTTCCTGCGCGAGCCGGGCAAGTTCCAGGCCGTGGGCGCGAAGATCCCCAAGGGCGTGCTGCTCTACGGTCCGCCGGGCACCGGCAAGACCCTGCTGGCCAAGGCCGTCGCCGGTGAGGCGCAGGTCCCGTTCTACTCGATCTCCGGTTCGGACTTCGTGGAAATGTTCGTCGGCGTGGGCGCCTCGCGCGTGCGCGACCTGTTTGAGCAGGCGAAGAACAACTCCCCGGCGATCATCTTCGTCGATGAGATCGACGCGGTGGGCCGCCACCGCGGCGCCGGCATCGGCGGGGGCAACGACGAACGCGAGCAGACCCTGAACCAGCTGCTGGTGGAGATGGACGGCTTCGACGCCACCACCAACGTCATCCTGATCGCCGCGACCAACCGTCCCGACGTGCTGGATCCGGCGCTGCTGCGCCCGGGCCGCTTTGACCGGCAGATCCCGGTCGAGGCCCCGGACCTGAAGGGCCGCGAGCAGATCCTGAAGGTGCACGTGAAGGGCAAGCCCGTGGACGAGTCCGTGGACCTGACCGCGGTGGCCAAGAAGACCCCCGGGTACACCGGCGCGGACTTGGCCAACGTGCTGAACGAGGCGGCGCTGCTGACCGCGCGCTCCAACGCGAACCTGATCGATGACCGCGCCCTGGATGAGGCGATCGACCGGGTGATGGCCGGCCCGCAGAAGCGCACCCGGCTGATGGACGAGCACGAACGCAAGGTCACCGCCTACCACGAGGGCGGGCACGCGCTGGTGGCCGCGGCCATGAACCAGACCGCCCCGGTCACCAAGATCACCATCCTGCCGCGTGGCCGCGCCCTGGGCTACACCATGGTGGTGCCCGAGTCGGACAAGTACTCGGTGACCCGCAACGAACTGCTGGACCAGATGGCCTACGCCATGGGCGGGCGCGTGGCCGAGGAAATCGTCTTCCACGACCCGTCCACCGGGGCCAGCAACGACATCGAGAAGGCCACCGCCACCGCGCGCAAGATGGTCACCGAATACGGGATGAGCGAGAAGGTCGGCGCGGTGCGCCTGTCCTCCTCCTCCGGGGATGCGATGTACGGCCAGGCCGGCAGCCGCGAATACTCCGATGAGATGGCCTCGCTGGTCGACGACGAGGTGCGCAAGCTCATCGAGGCGGCGCACGACGACGCCTACTGGGCGCTGACCCACAACCGTCCGGTGCTCGACCGGCTGGCGCTGGCGCTGCTGGAGCACGAGACGCTGAACCAGAAGGAGATCGAGGAGATCTTCTCCGACCTGGTCAAGATCGACAAGCGCGAGGTGTGGCTGTCCAACGCGCAGCGCCCCGTGCACGAGGCCGGGCCGATTCTCAGCCCCAAGGAGCGGGCCGCGCAGGCCAGCGACTAGGCAGGCACCCCGCGGGCGGCCGGAGGCGAAACGCCCCGGCCGCCCGCGGCGTATCGCCCACCGCCCACGGGTGCCGGCGGTGCCCGTGTTACCTTTCGATGCGCGGGCCGGCACCCCAAACCGGATAGGATCTAGAACGTGAGTAGTTCCAAGACCATAGACAGTTCGAAGAGCCAGGACAGCGTGCCCGGTCCCGAGGGAGCCCAGTCCCCCAACGGCGTGCCGGCCAAAGAAGTGGACCAGCCGCGCATTGCGGCGGCGGTGCGCGAGATCCTGCTGGCCATCGGCGAGGACCCGGACCGTGACGGGCTGGTGGACACCCCCAAGCGGGTCGCCAAGGCGTACGCCGAATTCTTCGCCGGGCTCAGCCAGGACCCGGCCGAACACCTGGACACCACCTTTGACATCGAGCACGATGAACTGGTGCTGGTCAAGGACATCCCGTTCTACTCCACCTGCGAGCACCACCTGGTCCCGTTCCACGGTTCGGCGCACATCGGCTACATTCCGGGCAAGGCCGGAAAGGTCACCGGGCTGAGCAAGCTGGCCCGGCTGGTGGAGGTCTTCGCCCGCCGCCCCCAGGTCCAGGAGCGGCTGACCACCCAGATCGTCGACGCCCTGGTTGAGCACCTGCACCCGCAGGGCGCGATCGTGGTCGTGGAATGCGAACACATGTGCATGTCCATGCGCGGGGTGCAGAAGCCCGGCGCGAAGACCGTCACCAGCGCGGTGCGCGGCCAGCTGCGCGAAACCGCGACCCGCGCCGAAGCCATGAGCCTGATCTTAGGAAAGTAGTGATATGTCTCTAGGAGCGATTCCGGGCACCGGCCCGGCCACCAGCCCGCTGACCGTGATCCGCAAGATCAAGCGCAAGACCTTCGCCGATCTGCCCACCGACCGCACCCTGGTCATGGGGATCCTGAACATCACTGAGGACTCCTTCTCCGACGGCGGGAAGTACCTGGACTCCGGGGCCGCCATCGACCAGGGCCTGAAGCTGCTGTACTCGGGCGCGGACATCATCGACGTGGGCGGGGAGTCCACCCGCCCCGGCGCCGCCGAGGTGGACCCGCAGCTGGAACGCGAACGCATCATCCCGGTCATCCAGGCCCTGGCCAAGGGCGGGGCCGTGGTGTCGGTGGACACCATGCACGTGGACACCGCCCGTGCCGCCATCGACGCCGGAGCGCACCTGGTCAACGACGTCTCCGGGCTCACCTACGAGCCGGGCATGCCCGAACTGATCGCCGAAACCGGGGTCCCCTACGTGCTGATGCACCGCCGCGGCACAGCGCAGAGCATGGTCACCGAGGCGAACTACCAGGACGTGGTCACCGAGGTGGTTGGCGAACTGCGCCAGCTGCGCGACGAGTTCGTGGCCAAGGGCGTGCGCCCCGAACAGATCATCCTGGACCCGGGGCTGGGCTTCGCCAAGGACGCCGAACACAACTGGGCGCTGCTGGCCGCGCTGGGCGAGCTGGAGGCGCTGGGGCACAAGGTGCTGATTGGCACCAGCCGCAAACGCTTCCTGGGTGAACTGCTGCGCGAGGGCGGCAAGCCGCGCGACGTGCAGAACCGCGATGCCGCCACCGCCGCAACCACCACGCTGGCCGCCGCCAACGGGGTCTGGGCGGTGCGCGTGCACGACGTGCAGTCCAGCCGCGACGCCATCGAAGTAGTGAAGGCGCATGGATCGCATTAGCGTCACCGGCATCACCGCCACCGGCCACCACGGGGTCTTCGAGCACGAGAAGCGCGAAGGCCAGCCGTTTACGGTGGACGTGGTGCTGCACACCGACACCACCCGCGCGGCGCTGAGCGACAACGTGAGAGACACCGTGCACTACGGGGAAGTCAGCGAGCTGGTCGTCGGCCAGATCCAGGCCGGGCCCTGGGACCTGATCGAGAAGCTGGCCGAACAGATCGCCCAGGCGATCCTCACCGGCTACCCCAGCGTGGCGCGGGTCGACGTCACCGTGCACAAGCCCCAGGCCCCGATCCCGGTGCCCTTTGACGATGTCACCGTGGCGATCAGCCGCGTGCAGAGGGAGCACCGCGCGGTGCTGGCGCTGGGCTCGAACCTGGGCGAGAGCCGGCAGACGCTTCAGGCGGCCGTGCGCGAACTGCAGGACCACCCGCAGGTGCGGGTCGAAGCCGTGTCCCCGCTGGCGCTGACCAAGCCGGTGGGCGGGCCCGGGGGCCAGCCGGACTACCTGAACCAGGTCATCGCCGTGCGCACCACCCTGGACCCGCACCAGCTGCTGGATCTGTGCCAGCAGGTGGAGCGGGAGCACCACCGCACCCGCACCGTGCGCTGGGAGGCGCGGACCCTGGACGTGGATGTGATCACCTATGACCAGCTGGTGCTGCAGGACGAGCGGCTGACCCTGCCGCACCCGCGCGCGCACCTGCGCG
>NZ_JAVGCZ010000137.1:0-5391 GCF_052928425.1 Glutamicibacter sp. BSL13 | reverse complement strand
GGATGAACCAGCGTCCGGCGGTCAGCCGCCGCAGCGTTTGCCACACCTTTTGCATGATCACCACGCCCTCTAGAACGCCGCCGGGACGGCCTTGTAGCCGGCCTTGGCGATGGCGGAGACCAGGTCCTGCACGCTGGCGCGCTGCGGGTCGTGCTGCACCTGGACGCGGGAGGAGGCGAAGTGCACCTTCACCTCGGTGACCCCATCCAGCTTCTTGACCTGCTTTTCAATCTTTCCCACACAGGACGGGCAGGAGAATCCCTCGGCGCGCAGCGTGGTCCAAATGCTGGTCGTGGTGCTCATGATGGCTTTCCTTTCGCAGGTTGCGTCCTTCCCGGTATCCCAGGAAGTACCTTCACCCTACGAACGGGCCCCAACCCCCACCATGATCTGCGTCAGTTAACCGCACATACGCTCTGGCTAGTAGTTTTCGGCGATCTCCGTGAGCCTGGCGCGGTCGGTCAGCGCCGTCCAGCGCCGCCCGGTCTCGATGATGCCGGCCTTGCGCAGAGAGCTCATCGCCCGGGAAACCGATTCGGGGCTCGCCCCGGTGATCCCGGCCAAATCGGCGCGGGAGAGTGGGAACTGGATCAGCTCACCCTGCCGGCTGGGGGTGCCGAACTTGTCTGCCAGGCGCAGCAGGGTCGCGGCGACCCGGCTGGCCACCGGGGCGGCGTAGTGTTCGGCCAGCGTGGAGCGGGTGGTGCGCAGCTGCCCGGCCAGGGCGTTGAGCACCTGCAGCGCCACCGGGGGGAACTGCCCCAGGATGTTTTCGAACGTGGCGTTGTCCATCCGCAGCGCGCAGGTGGTGCTCAGCGCCTGCACGGTTTCCGGGTAGCGGTCATGGCCCAGGGCCGGCACCCCGCCGAACAGGTCGCCGGGGCCCAGCAGGTCCACCACCACTTGCTGGCCCTCGGCGGTGTCGTGAAACGCCTTGGCCCGCCCGGACGCCATTACGTACAGGTCGCTGGCCGGCTGTCCGGCCGCATACAGGTGCTCACCCTCCGCCCAGGCCAGGGACTGCATTTGGCCGTCAATGACCCGCAGCTGCTGCTCGGAGAGGCCGCGGAAATACGGGACCTGGCCGAGCACCCGCAGCCGCACCGGTTCCGGGCAGCTGTGCGGCTGGCCGCACCCCTGGGCCAGTGGCGTGTGGCGCCGGGTGGCCGATGGTTCGCGCATTGTTGCTGCCCTCCTGCAAAATGGGCGCTCTTATGCTCAGGTTTACCACGAAGTCGCCGCACGTTCATCGCACATGTGCGCCGCATCATCGCCAATTGTGGGACAAGATGGTTCACTGGGGTTATGACAGTCATGACCAAGACCGGCAACGAAGACCGGTTGACCAACGATAAGTTAATGGTGTGCCTAGACGTTGACGGCACCATCGTGAACCATCAGGACCAGATGAGCCAGCAGGTGCGCAGCGCCGCGCGCGAAGTGGTGGACGCTGGACATGAAGTGGTGATTTCCACCGGCCGCTCCCTGGGCGCCGCCCTGCCCGTGGTGCAGGAACTGGGCATCGAGCACGGCTATGTGGTGGCCTGCAACGGCGGGGTGCTGGCCAAGGTGACCGGAGAAGAGGTGGAGGTCATCCACCGCGAGATTTTTGACCCCTCCCTGGTGTTGGCGACCCTGTGGCGCACCCTGCCCAACGCGAAGTACGCGTTGGAGAACGAGCGCGGCGAGTTCCTTTCCAGCGAGCAGTTCAGCGACGTCAGCTTCGGCGCCCCGGCCAGGGTCGTCGACTTTGAGGAGCTGGTGAACAGCAAGGCGGTGCGTGTGGTGGTGTTCTCCACCGACTCCAGTGCCGAGGAGTTCGGCCGTGCCGTGCACGGGCTGGGACTGTCGGGGGTCACCTACTCGGTGGGCTGGACCGCCTGGCTGGACATCGCCGCCGAAGGCACCACCAAGGCCAGTGGCCTGGAACGGCTGCGCGGGATCCTGCGCTTTGCCCCGGAGCAGACCATCGCGGTCGGGGACGGGCGCAACGACATTGAGATGCTGCAGTGGGCCGGGCTGGGGGTGGCCATGGGCCAGGCCCCGGATGAGGTCAAGGCGGTCGCCGACTCGGTGACCGATTCGGTGTGGGACGACGGTCTGGTGCCGGTGCTGCGCGGAGTCCTGGCGCGCTAGGCTGCGGCGTCGGTGGCGGCAGGCAGCCAGCAGGCCTGGGCGATCAGCGAGGGTGAAGGATTGCGGTAGACCGTGGTTGGCGGTGGGGCCAGTGATTGGTAGACCGCCCCGTCGGGGGTGGTGATCCGGATGGTGTGCGGGTCCTCCCGCACCACCCTTTCATGCCATCCCGGGGTTTCCTTGGCCTGGTTGCACCAACGGCACCGGTAGTTCGTGTTGTGCACGTTGGTCAGGCCCCCGGCCCGCCACGGGGTGATGTGGTCAAATTCGGCGGCGTCGTTATCGCAGTACGGGGTGCGGCAGCGCACGTCCCGGATCTGCAGGAAGTCCTTGAGGTTCTCCGGGACGGCGCGGGCCTTGGAATCCATCGCGATCAGCTCCCCGGTGCCGGGGGCCGTGAACAGGCGCTGGAGCTCCGGGAAGACCCCGATCCGGTCGCTGAGCTCCTCGGTGTCCTCATTCCACTTCGCATCGTAGAGCCGGGTGTCCATCTCCGTGACCAGGCTGCGCGCATACTGGGCCGGCACGAAGCCGTAACCGCACAGGTAGGCCGGCTCCCGATCCCCAAGCAGCAGCGTGCGGTCGGTCATGATCAGCTTGACGTCCACGAACACCGGAAGCTTCGCGGCGTTGCCGGTGATGGACTGGCGGGTGAGCAGATCGGTCATCAACTGGGCCATGCTGCGCTTGTCCCCGGCCGCGCGTTCCCGCCTGGCCCGCCGCTTCAGGCTGGTCTCCAGGCCCACACCCTCCTCCAGGGGCAGCTTGGCGCGCAGCCACACGCAGTCCTTGCCGCGGGTGAAGATCACGTGGCGTTCCTCCGCGGCCTTGCCGATCCGGTCGGCCTTCTCGATGCTCTCATGGCGCATAGTGAAGCGTTCGACCGCGTCGCGGCACCGCTTGGTGCCCAGGTCCTGGAACATGTCCGGTTCGCGGGCAAAAAGCTCATCGAATTCCCGACGACGGCGGGCGTTCACGTCCGTCAACGGGCCGGTGATCGCCAGGATCTGGCGTTCGGAAAGATGCCGCGCTCAAAACTGGCGCACAGGTTGGGAAGGTCCTCCACCAGCATCCGGCAGGCCTGAAGATAGGAGCGGGCCCCCTGCTGGGACTGGCGCCGGGCCATGGCCACCGAGGCCGCGGCACCGCGCTCAAACTGGTCGATGTTGATGCAGCGGTCCTCCGCATCCAAGATCGTGTCCTTTTCCAGGCGGTAGGCCAGCTTGGCCTGCATGGCGCAGTAGCTGGCCTTGGCGCTTTCCAGCTGACGCAGCGCCTCCGCGCAGTCCCCGCGTTCCCCGGCGCGCAGCAGGATGTCCACGCGGCGGGTGAGCTGCTCGATCAGCTCGGCCACCTCATCGTGCAGGCAGCCCTCAGGCATCTGCTGCCTGATCTTCCGCTCCGCCTTGCGGCGGTGGCTGTGTTCTTGCTGGTCCATACTTCCAGCGTAGGTGTGACCCCCGACACTTTGGGTCCGGCTGCGGGGCAGCGCGCAAGATGGTTCGAAAATCTTCTCGGGCGCCGGCGTGCTAGCCCGCGTCGGCCAGCTGCAGCAGCCGGGCCACCCCGGCCCGGGCGTCGTGCTCGTCGTTGAACCCCGAGCGCACGATCGCCGCGGAGACCGCCTGCGGGGTGATGTCCAGGGCCTGGGCGATCGCCCGCTGCTGCCCGCGGACCCCCGGGGTCATCAGATCCACCACCGCCCATTCGGCCTCGGTGCGGGTGCGGATGGACTGGCCCAGCAACCGCAACAGCCCCTCGATGCCCGTGTCCAGCTCCGCCGCCGGCCCCGAGACGCAGATCGGAACCCGCTCCCCGCGGTGCCCGGCCGCCTGCAGCGCACCCAGCGCCCGGCGCAGCGCCCGCCCGTCGATCTGCTCGGCATCCTCGGGCACCGGAGTGTGCAGCGGGCCGATGCCCAGCCCGATGTTGCAGAAGTTCAGCCGCGCCACCCGCAGCACCGCGTCCACGGCCGCCGCCGCATCCGCCGGCACCCCCAGCAGCAGCTGCCCGGACAGCGCGGTAAACGGTGCGTGGGTGTGCACCTGGCCCAACTGGTGCCACAACGCCTCTCCGGCCGCGGCCACGTCAGTGACCGAACGGGGCCGGGGGCTGAGCGCAACGACAAACATGGCTTAAGTATTGCGTGCCTGGCCCGCTTTGTCCTGATGTTGCGCGAATCCGGCCCGGCGCGCGGGCGGCGGTGACCTAGGCTGGTACCGCAGGGAAACTGAAGGAGAGCGCATGGCAGAGGTCATAGCCGGGCGGTTTGAGCTGATCGAGCACATTGCCCAGGGCGGCTCGGGTTCGGTGTGGCTGGCCCGGGACCTGCAGTGCCGGCGGCGCTGCGCCGCGAAGGTGATGCGCCAAAGCTACAGCGGGGAGCTGCTGCGCTTCGTGCGCGAACAGGGCGTGAAGTTCGACCACCCCCATCTGCTCACCCCCTACGGGTGGGCGGCCGTGGATGACCGGGTGGTCATCGCCTCCCAGCTGATGCGCGGCGGAAACCTGCACACCGCCCTGCAGGACTACGGGGCGATGAGCCCCGAGCTGACGGCCGAGGTGCTGGCCCAGCTGCTGGAGGCGCTGGGCCACGTGCACGCCGCCGGGTGGATCCACCGGGACGTGAAGCCGGCCAATGTGCTGCTGGAGCTGACCGGGACCGGGGTGCCGCGGGTGCGGCTGACCGATTTCGGGATTGCCGCCCACCGGGACCAGCCGCGGCTGACCCAGCTGGGGATCACCGTGGGCACCGACGGCTTCCTGGCCCCGGGGCAGCGGGCCGGCGCCGACCCGGAACCCGCCCAGGACCTGTACGCGCTGGGGGTGCTGGGGGTGCAGCTGCTTGACCCGGCCCTGCACGGCCCGGCGCTGCGTGAGCGCTGCGAGGCGCTCTCCGGCCAGCCGCCCGCCGGGCCGCTGGAGCGGGTGCTGGTTGGGCTGCTCAGCCCCCAGCCGGATGACCGGCAGCGGGCGGCCGTCCGGGCCCCGGAACTGCTGGCCGGGCTGCGCAACCGGGAAGGCTACCGGGTGGCCTCCGGGGAGGTGTTCGAGGTGTTCGACCACTTCCCGCCCAACGCGGCGCCGGACCCGGCAGGGCCAGACGCCGCGGTGCCGCCGCAGCCCGAACCGGCGATCGCACGGGAAGCGGAAGCGGCCCAGCGCCGCGGCGCACCGCGCAAGGCGCTGCCCTGGGCGCTGCTGGCGCTCGCGGTGCTGCTCGGGGCGCTCTCGCTGTGGCTCATCGGGACGGAC
>NZ_JAVGCZ010000136.1:0-5688 GCF_052928425.1 Glutamicibacter sp. BSL13 | reverse complement strand
GCGCGGCCGCGGCTACCGGGCGACGATCTCCCAGGTCTTCGCCAACCCCATCGCCGCGGACCTCGCCCGCCAGCTGACACCGCTGCCGCGGGCCAAGGACGAGCCGCAGGCATCTGCCCCGGCCGCCGTCGGGGAATCGGCGCCAGCCGCCCCGGGCGCCGCAAGGCCCATGATTTCCCTGGACGGGGCCGCCATGGCCTCGCTGACCGACCTGTTGAGAGGAAACTAAGTGACCGCCACCACCGCCGCACCCCAAGCCGAGGAACCGGCGATCATTGACGTGCTCCCGCTGGCGCCGCTGCAATCCGGGCTGCTCTTCCACGCCCTGGCCGACCCGGAGGCGCTGGACGTGTACACCATGCAGTCCACCTACCGCTTTGCCGGACCCGTGGACGTACCAGCCCTGCGAGCGGCCTGCGCCAGCCTGCTTCAGCGCCATCCGATCCTGCGCGCCGGGTTCGCCCACGAGCAGTTCGACGAACCGGTCCAGTTCATCCCGGCCTGGGTCGAACTGCCCTGGCAGGAAGCCGACCTGGCAGGCTGCGCCGAAGCCGAGCGCGAACTCGAGCGCCTGCAGGTGGCCGAACGCCAGCGCAAGTTCTCCATGCACCGTCCGCCGCTGATCCGCTTCGTCTACGCGGCCCTGCCCGGCGGGCAGGGGGCCCTGGTGGTGACCAACCACCACATCCTGCTCGACGGCTGGTCCGACGCCCTGCTGGTCACCGAGCTGCTGGGGCACTACCGGGCCGGGGGACGCGACGAATCGCTGGGCGAGCCGGCCCAGTTCCGCAACTACCTGCAATGGCTGGCCGGGCAGGACGCGGACGCCGCCCGCGCGGTGTGGCGTGACCAGCTCGCCGGGTTGAGCGGCGGAACCCTGGTCGCCCCCGAGGCGGCCGAACGCTCCACCGTGCTGCCGGAGGTCATCGAATCGGACCTGCCGCAGGGGCTGAGCGAAAAGCTCGTCGCCCTGGCCCGCACCGCCCGGGTCTCGATCAACACCGTGTACTCGCTGGCCTGGTCGCTGGCGTTGCGCCGGCTCACCGGCCAGGACACCGTGGTCTTCGGCTCCACCGTCTCGGGCCGCCCGCCGGAGCTGGCCGGGGTGGACGAGATGGTCGGGCTGTTCCTGAACACCGTGCCGGTGGTCACCGAGCTGAACCCGCACACCACGGTCGACCAGCTGCTGCGCCAGGTGCAGCAGCGCCAGGGCGAGGGGCTGCAGGCCCAGTTCGTGGGGCTGTCCACGATCCAGCAGGACGCCGGCATCGGGACCCTGTTCGACACCCTCTACGTCATGCGCAACACCCCGGAGGATGACGCGGCGCTGGACACGCTCAGCCGCGACACCGGACTGCTCGACATCGACGGGGGAGACGCCACTCACTACCCGCTGACCTTCATCGTGCACCCGGGAGACCCCTACCGGCTGATCCTTGCCTACCAGGGCGAGCAATTCGACCAGCCGGCCGCCGCCGGCATCCTGGAATCGGTCATCGACACGCTGACCGCGCTCGCCGCGCATCCCCACGCCGCGCTCGGCCGGGCGCTGGCAGCCACCCCCGCGGCGGGCTCGGCCGCACTGCAGGGACGCGAGCGCCAGCTGCCCGAGCCGTCCCTGATTCAGCTGCTGGAACAGACCGCCGCCGACCACCCGCGGCGCCCCGCCCTGGTGGACGGCCCGGACATCCTTGACTACGCCGGGCTGTGGAAGCAGGTCGCGTCCACCGGCGCGTGGCTGCGCGGGCAGGGGATCGGTCACGGATCCAGGATCGGCATCGGGCTGCCGCGCGGATCCGGGTTCGTGACCGCGATCTTCGCGGTGCTGGCGGTGGGCGCCGCCTACATTCCGCTGGACGCGGCCTACCCGGACGCGCGGGCGGCGAAGATGCTGGCCACCGCCGGTGCCGACGCGGTGCTGCTGGATCCCGGTTCCCCGCGCGATGCCGCGGTGCTGGAGGCCTCCGGGGCCCGGGTGCTGAGACCCGCCGCGCAGGAGATGAATGACATGCCCGCCGCCGTGGAGCTGAACCCCGGCTACTGCCATGCGGACACCGCATACCTGATGTTCACCTCGGGCTCCACCGGGGAGCCCAAGGGCGTGGCGGTGCCGCACCGCGGGCTGGTGAACATGCTGGCCAACCACCGCCGGGAGATCTTCGACCCGGCCATCGCCCGGGTGGGCGAGCGCGCCCTGGTCATCGCCCACACCGTCTCGTTCGCCTTTGACATGTCCTGGGAGGAGCTGTTCTGGCTCATCGAGGGGCATACAGTGCACGTGTTGGATGAATCGCTGCGCCGCGACGCCGCCGAAATGGTCGGCTATCTGCGCGAGCATCGGGTGGATGTCATCAACGTGACCCCGTCGGTGGCCTCCGCGCTGCTGGCCGAGGGGCTGTTGCAGGCCGGGGAGCACCACCCGGCGCTGGTGCTGCTGGGCGGCGAGGCCGTGGGCTCGGAGGTCTGGGACGCGCTGCGCCACGACCCGGTCAGTGAGGGATATAACCTCTACGGGCCCACCGAATACACCATCAACGCGCTGGGCGCCGGCACGAACGACAGTGCCGTGCCGGTGGTCGGCGGGCCCATCGAGAACACCGGCGCGTACGTGCTGGACACCGCGCTGCGCCCGGTCGCCGACGGCGCCCCGGGCGAGCTCTACCTCGCGGGGGACGGACTGGCCCACGGCTACGTGGCGCGCCCGGCCCTGACCGCCTCCCGGTTCGTGGCCAACCCCTACGGGCCGGCCGGAACCCTGATGTACCGCACCGGTGACATCGTCAGCCGGGATCAGGCCGGGCAGCTGCGCTTCCACGGCCGCTCCGACTCCCAGGTCAAAATCCGCGGCTACCGTATCGAACCGGGCGAGGTGCAGGCGGTCATCGCCGCCGACCCGCGGGTGGCCTCCGCCGCGGTGCTGGCCCGGCGCATGCCCCAGGGCAACCTGGCGCTCGTGGGATATGTGGTGCCGGCCCGCAGCCCCGAACAGGACGAGGCGCGGCTGCTCGAGGCGATCCGTGCCCGGGCCCGCCGCGAGTTGCCGGACTACATGGTCCCGGCCCACCTGGTGCCGATCGAGCGGTTGCCGCTGACCTCCAACACCAAACTGGATGTGGCCGCGCTGCCGCTGCCCACTCCCAGCGCCGGGCGCGCCCCGTCCGGGGCCGCCGAGGAAGTTGTCGCCGAGGTGTTCGCCCAGGTGCTCGGGGTGGACTCGGTGCACGCCGAGGACGACTTCTACCTGCTCGGCGGGGATTCGCTCAAGGCCATGCGCGCGGTCTCGCTGCTGCGCGCCCGCTTCGAGGTTCCGCTGAACGTCGGAACCCTGGCCGCGGCCCCCACCGCGGAACTGCTGGCCGCCAAGCTGGGCAGCGGCACCGATTCGTCCTTTGACGTCGTGCTGCCGCTGACCTCCGGCACCGGCGCCGCACCGCTGTACTGCTTCCATCCGGCGGGCGGGCTGGGCTGGAGCTATGCGGGACTGGCGGGGCACCTGGGCAAGGGGCGGGAGATCATCGCACTGCAGTCTCCGCGGCTATCCGGGCCGGCCCCGCGCGACATGGCAGCGTTGCGCGATGCCATGGTGGCCCAGATCCGCCGGCGCCACCCCCAGGGTCCCTACCATCTGCTGGGCTGGTCCTTCGGGGCGCACCTGGCGCACATGGTTGCCGGGGCACTGGGGGCCGCCGGGGAAAAGGTGCTGACCCTTTCGCTGCTGGATGCCGAGGCGGTGACCGCGACCGGCCGGCAAGGCCCGGCTCCGGAGGATGCGACCGGCCTGGAACAGGACGCGCTGAACTTCCTGTTGGCCGGCTCGCTGCGCGAACTGCCCGAATGGCTCACCGCGCCCTACCAGCGCGAGGACGTGTTGGAGTTCCTCGCCGAGGGGGAGGGGATCTGGAGCCACTTCGCCAGCGACATGCTGGAGGCGATCCTTGACTCCTACCGCTACAGCGTCAAGGTGCTCGCGCAAGCCGAATACCGCCAGGTGGCCGCGGATACGCGGCTGTACACCGCCACAATCTCCCGGCACGGGGTGCCGGCCAGCGAGCCGCTGCGGGCGGCCGAGGGCTGGCGGGCCCACGCCGCCGGAGCCTTCGCCCAGCAACTGGTCGAGGCCGGACACCACGACATGACCAGTCCCGCCGCGCTGGGAGCCATCGGCCCGCAGCTGCGCGAAGACTTGGCCGCCGCAGAAGCTCGGCTCCTGAGCAACAACCAGCCGGTCAAGAACCGCTAACCAAGCAATAGCCGCTAACCAATCAATAACCCCCGAATTTCAAGGAGAAACACCATGAATCCCTTCGACCGCGCGGACGGCAGCTTCCTGGTCCTGGTCAACGACTTGGGACAGCACAGCCTGTGGCCCGACTTCGCAGCCGTCCCCGCCGGCTGGAATCAGGTCTTCGGACCTGGTGATCTTCAGGCGGCCAACGCCTATGTCGAGGAACACTGGGCCGACATCACCCCGCGGGAAGCCGCGCGGTGATCGGCTGGCTGCGCCGCCATGCAATCGACTTGGCGCCGCTGCGCAGCAGCCGCTCGTTCTGCCTGATCTTCTGGGGACGTACCGTCTCGATCGCCGGAATCGGGGTTATGGGGGCGGCGGTGCCGCTGCAGGTTTACGAGCTGACCGGGTCTTCGATACAGGTCGCCCTGGTGCTCACCGTGATGGGGCTGTCTGGGTTCGCCGGCGCCCTGTCCGGCGGGCTGCTCGCCGACCGTCTGGACCGGCGCCGGGTCATCCTTGCCGCTCGGACAGCCGCGGTGGCCGGGTTCGCGCTGCTGGCTGTCAACGCCTTTCTGCCCGACCCGCTGCTGGCCGCATTCCATCTGGCGGCCATCGTTGACGGGCTGGCCGGAGGGATCAGCGCCACCGCGCTTTCGGCCACCGTGCCGGGCACCGTCACCGAGGCCCAGCTTCCGGCGGCCAGCGCGCTGATGGCCATCAGCCTGGACCTGGGGATGGTCTTCACCCCGGCGCTCGGTGGGCTGCTCTACGCCGTGATCGGTCCGGGATGGCTCTACCTCTGGGTGATCGCCGCCAGCGTGGTGAGCCTCGGGCTGCTGTGGAAGCTGCCCGCGCTGCGACCCGACCCGCAGGACGCGCCAACCCCACCGGACAGGGAGCAGCAACCCGGAGCGCTCGCCGCGCTGCGCCGCACCCTGGCCACCGCCTGGGCCGATACCCGCCAGGGGCTGGTCTTCGTGGCGCGCGAACGGGTGGTCGGCGCGGTGATGCTGCTGGGCTTCATCCAGCTGCTGTGCGCCTCCCCGTACGTGTTGATCCCCGAATTCGCCGAACGTCAGCTGGGTTTGGGCGCCGAAGCTGCCGGATTGCTGTACTCGGCACCCGCCGCCGGGGCGCTGCTCGCATCGCTGACCAGTGGATGGACCGGACGGGTACGGCATGTGGGGCGGATCCTGCTGCTGGTGCTGCTGGCCTCCAGCCTCGGAGTGCTGGCCCTGGGGCTCGCGCAGTCGCTGCCGCTGGCACTGGCAGCCATGGCGCTGACCGGGGTGGGGGATGTGCTGGCCGAGATCTTCCGTTACAGCATCATTGCCCGGCGCACCCCCGATGCCCTGCTGGGGCGGGTCAGCGCCGCCTGGAGCGCCCAGGGCACCGTGGGCGACACCCTCGGCGGCCCCCTGCTGTCCCTGCTGGCCCGGCTGCTCGGGCCGGGCGGG
>NZ_JAVGCZ010000135.1:0-5724 GCF_052928425.1 Glutamicibacter sp. BSL13 | reverse complement strand
GCTTGTTGTTTGAGAACTCAATAGTGTGCCAAGTTTGTTGATACCAAATTATTTTTGTTTGGTGAATACGAAACATTTATTTGCTTGATCGCCCGCACCCCCGTGTGTGGTGGTTGAGTGTTTTTTATTCGCCGGGATTGCATCATTGGCTGCCGTGTGGTGGTTGGTGGTGTGCTTTTCTTGTTTTTTATGGAGAGTTTGATCCTGGCTCAGGATGAACGCTGGCGGCGTGCTTAACACATGCAAGTCGAACGATGATGCTGGTGCTTGCACTGGTGGATTAGTGGCGAACGGGTGAGTAACACGTGAGTAACCTGCCCCTGACTTCGGGATAAGCCCGGGAAACTGGGTCTAATACCGGATATGACTTCCTGCTGCATGGCAGGGGGTGGAAAGATTTATCGGTTGGGGATGGACTCGCGGCCTATCAGCTTGTTGGTGAGGTAATGGCTCACCAAGGCGACGACGGGTAGCCGGCCTGAGAGGGTGACCGGCCACACTGGGACTGAGACACGGCCCAGACTCCTACGGGAGGCAGCAGTGGGGAATATTGCACAATGGGCGAAAGCCTGATGCAGCGACGCCGCGTGAGGGATGACGGCCTTCGGGTTGTAAACCTCTTTCAGTAGGGAAGAAGCCCCTTTTGGGGGTGACGGTACTTGCAGAAGAAGCGCCGGCTAACTACGTGCCAGCAGCCGCGGTAATACGTAGGGCGCAAGCGTTATCCGGAATTATTGGGCGTAAAGAGCTCGTAGGCGGTTTGTCGCGTCTGCCGTGAAAGTCCGAGGCTCAACCTCGGATCTGCGGTGGGTACGGGCAGACTAGAGTGATGTAGGGGAGACTGGAATTCCTGGTGTAGCGGTGAAATGCGCAGATATCAGGAGGAACACCGATGGCGAAGGCAGGTCTCTGGGCATTTACTGACGCTGAGGAGCGAAAGCATGGGGAGCGAACAGGATTAGATACCCTGGTAGTCCATGCCGTAAACGTTGGGCACTAGGTGTGGGGGACATTCCACGTTTTCCGCGCCGTAGCTAACGCATTAAGTGCCCCGCCTGGGGAGTACGGCCGCAAGGCTAAAACTCAAAGGAATTGACGGGGGCCCGCACAAGCGGCGGAGCATGCGGATTAATTCGATGCAACGCGAAGAACCTTACCAAGGCTTGACATGTTCCAGACCGGGCCAGAGATGGTCTTTCCCCTTTTGGGGCTGGTTCACAGGTGGTGCATGGTTGTCGTCAGCTCGTGTCGTGAGATGTTGGGTTAAGTCCCGCAACGAGCGCAACCCTCGTTCCATGTTGCCAGCGGGTTATGCCGGGGACTCATGGGAGACTGCCGGGGTCAACTCGGAGGAAGGTGGGGATGACGTCAAATCATCATGCCCCTTATGTCTTGGGCTTCACGCATGCTACAATGGCCGGTACAATGGGTTGCGATACTGTGAGGTGGAGCTAATCCCTAAAAGCCGGTCTCAGTTCGGATTGGGGTCTGCAACTCGACCCCATGAAGTCGGAGTCGCTAGTAATCGCAGATCAGCAACGCTGCGGTGAATACGTTCCCGGGCCTTGTACACACCGCCCGTCAAGTCACGAAAGTTGGTAACACCCGAAGCCGATGGCCTAACCACCTTGTGTGGGGGGAGTCGTCGAAGGTGGGACTGGCGATTGGGACTAAGTCGTAACAAGGTAGCCGTACCGGAAGGTGCGGCTGGATCACCTCCTTTCTAAGGAGCTAACCATTATTGGTTGCCCGTTGCCGCCACGAGTGTTGGTGGGCGGGTTGCTCATGGGTGGAATATCAATGAACTATCGGTCGTGGTCCGTGCACTTTTTGGGTGTGGGGGTTGTGGTCGGGTTTGGTGCTGTGGGTGGTGCTGCTGGTGAGTACGCCGTGGGTTTCCGTTGTGGGGGCTTGTGGTTGGAAGGCTGGTGGTGGTGCTTGTGGTGCCAGGTTGTGGCGCACTGTTGGGTTTTGAGGCAACAAGCATGCTGTGCCTGCCGTTGGGTGGGTGTGGTGTTCTTGGTGTTTCGGTTGAAAGACCATGTTTGTTTTCCTGTGTCCTTGGCACGCGTGCCCGCTGGTGTGGGTGTGTGGTGTGGGGGTGTGGGGTTGTTGTTTGGGAACTGTATAGTGAACGCGAGCATCTTGAAATGACAGGTGCCTGCCGCATTTTGTGTGTGTGGGTGTTTGTTGTTTTGTGATTTTGTTGATTGTTTTGTTGCTCATGTATTTGAGGTTTTCTGTGCTGTCGTTTGTCTGTGATGGATGGATGATTGTGTTGAAAGTTTTTAAGGGCGCACGGTGGATGCCTTGGCATCAGGAGCCGATGAAGGACGTGGGAATCTGCGATAAGCCTGGTGGAGTCGATAACCGGACGTTGAGGCCAGGATTTCCGAATGGGGAAACCCGGCACCATGTTATGTGGTGTGACCCGTGGCTGAATGTATAGGCCATGTGGGGGGAACGCGGGGAAGTGAAACATCTCAGTACCCGCAGGAAAAGAAAACAATAGTGATTCCGTTAGTAGTGGCGAGCGAACGCGGATGGGGCTAAACCGGTAGGTGTGTGATAGCGGATAGGCGTTGCATCTTCGGGGTTGTGGGGTCCATATGTGCCAGTTCTATTCGGCTGGCGGGATGAGGTGCAGGCGTATAGGTGAATCGGTTGGAATGCCGGACCAGAGAGGGTGATAGTCCCGTAGTTGTCATGCGTGCTGCCGTCCTAGTGTGGGTGCCCGAGTAGCACGGGGCTCGAGGAATCCCGTGTGAATCTGCCAGGACCACCTGGTAAGCCTGAATACTACCTGATGACCGATAGTGAATCAGTACCGTGAGGGAATGGTGAAAAGTACCCCGGGAGGGGAGTGAAATAGTACCTGAAACCGTGTGCTTACAAACCGTTAGAGCAGGGCTTTGTGTTCTGTGATGGCGTGCCTTTTGAAGAATGAGCCTGCGAGTTAGTGCTGTGTCGCGAGGTTAACCCGTGTGGGGTAGTCGTAGCGAAAGCGAGTCTGAATAGGGCGTTTGAGTGGCACGGTCTAGACCCGAAGCGAAGTGATCTACCCATGGCCAGGTTGAAGCGCGTGTAAGAGCGTGTGGAGGACCGAACCCACTTCAGTTGAAAATGGAGGGGATGAGCTGTGGGTAGGGGTGAAAGGCCAATCAAACTTCGTGATAGCTGGTTCTCCCCGAAATGCATTTAGGTGCAGCGTTGCGTGTTTCTTACTGGAGGTAGAGCTACTGGATAGGCGATGGGCCCTACAAGGTTACTGACCTTAGCCAAACTCCGAATGCCGGTAAGTCAGAGCGCAGCAGTGAGACTGTGGGGGATAAGCTTCATAGTCGAGAGGGAAACAGCCCAGAACGCCAACTAAGGCCCCTAAGCGTGTGCTAAGTGGAAAAGGATGTGGAGTTGCTGTGACAACCAGGAGGTTGGCTTAGAAGCAGCCACCCTTGAAAGAGTGCGTAATAGCTCACTGGTCAAGTGATTCCGCGCCGATAATGTAGCGGGGCTCAAGCACACCGCCGAAGTTGCGTCATTCAAACATGTCATTGGCTTTTGTGGTCCAGTGGTTTGGATGGGTAGGGGAGCGTCGTGTGGCCGGTGAAGTCGCGGTGGAAACCAGCGGTGGAGGCTACGCGAGTGAGAATGCAGGCATGAGTAGCGAATGACGGGTGAGAAACCCGTCCGCCGAATGATCAAGGGTTCCAGGGTCAAGTTAATCTGCCCTGGGTTAGTCGGGACCTAAGGCGAGGCCGACAGGCGTAGTCGATGGACAACGGGTTGATATTCCCGTACCGGCGAAGGACCGCCCATACTGAGCATCTGATGCTAACCACCTGCCGCCATGACGTGCTGCCCCCTTGTGGGGTGGTTGTTGTGGTTGGTGGCTGGGAACCGAGGGTGTGAGGTCAGCGTGTTAACAGGTGTGACGCAGGAAGGTAGCCGAGCCAGGCAATGGAATTGACCTGGTCCAAGGGTGTAGGGTGTTTCGTTGGCAAATCCGCGGAACGTGTGCCTGAGACCTGATAGGCGCCCACTTTGGTGGGTGATTCGGTGATCCTATGCTGCCTAGAAAAGCATCGGCGTGAGGTCCCAGTCCGCCCGTACCCTAAACCGACACAGGTGATCTGGTAGAGAATACCGAGGCGATCGAGAGAATCATGGTTAAGGAACTCGGCAAAATGCCCCCGTAACTTCGGAAGAAGGGGGGCCTGCCTCGTGAGGGAAACTTGCTTTCCTGAGCGGGTGTGGGCCGCAGAGACCAGGGGGAAGCGACTGTTTACTAAAAACACAGGTCCGTGCGAAGTCGCAAGACGATGTATACGGACTGACTCCTGCCCGGTGCTGGAAGGTTAAGAGGACCTGTTAGACCCCTTTGGGGTCGAAGCGGAGAATTTAAGCCCCAGTAAACGGCGGTGGTAACTATAACCATCCTAAGGTAGCGAAATTCCTTGTCGGGTAAGTTCCGACCTGCACGAATGGAGTAACGACTTCCCCGCTGTCTCAACCATGAACTCGGCGAAATTGCAGTACGAGTAAAGATGCTCGTTACGCGCAGCAGGACGGAAAGACCCCGAGACCTTTACTATAGTTTGGTATTGGTGTTCGGTGCAGCTTGTGTAGGATAGGTGGGAGACTGTGAAGCCTGGACGCTAGTTCGGGTGGAGTCATCGTTGAAATACCACTCTGGCTGTACCGGTCACCTAACTTCGGACCATGATCTGGTTCAGGGACAGTGCCTGATGGGTAGTTTAACTGGGGCGGTTGCCTCCTAAAGAGTAACGGAGGCGCCCAAAGGTTCCCTCAGCCTGGTTGGCAATCAGGTGTTGAGTGTAAGTGCACAAGGGAGCTTGACTGTGAGAGTGACAGCTCGAGCAGGGACGAAAGTCGGGACTAGTGATCCGGCGGCACCGTGTGGAAGGGCCGTCGCTCAACGGATAAAAGGTACCTCGGGGATAACAGGCTGATCTTGCCCAAGAGTCCATATCGACGGCATGGTTTGGCACCTCGATGTCGGCTCGTCGCATCCTGGGGCTGGAGTAGGTCCCAAGGGTTGGGCTGTTCGCCCATTAAAGCGGTACGCGAGCTGGGTTTAGAACGTCGTGAGACAGTTCGGTCCCTATCCGCTGCGCGCGTTGGAAATTTGAGAAGGGCTGTCCTTAGTACGAGAGGACCGGGACGGACGAACCTCTGGTGTGTCAGTTGTACTGCCAAGTGCATCGCTGATTAGCTACGTTTGGAAGGGATAACCGCTGAAAGCATCTAAGCGGGAAGCCTGCTTCGAGATGAGATTTCCATGCACTTTGTGTGAGAGGCCCCCAGCTAGACCACTGGGTTGATAGGCAGGATGTGGAAGCAAGGACTAAAGACTTGTGTAGCTGACCTGTACTAATAGGCCGATGACTTATCAACACACAACAAAACCACCCCCCCTTGTGTGGGGTGTTCGGCAAAGAGTGTTGCTCGCGTTCACTATACGGTTACGAAACAACAACCACACCACCCCAGGCCCCCCTTGTTGGTGGGGTGTGGGGGTTGGCAGGTGTTGTTCATGGATGGTTTTGCAGCCGGCACCAGGTGTGTGGTTGTTTCACTGCTGTTACGGCGGTCATAGCGTGGGGGAAACGCCCGGTCCCATACCGAACCCGGAAGCTAAGGCCCACTGCGCCGATGGTACTGCACTCGTGAGGGTGTGGGAGAGTAGGACACCGCCGGACTTAA
>NZ_JAVGCZ010000134.1:0-5767 GCF_052928425.1 Glutamicibacter sp. BSL13 | reverse complement strand
AGGTCGGCGGGTTCTCGGTGGACATCAACGGACAGCGGGCCTACATGCTGCAGACCGCGGAAAAGGGCATCGCCTGGTCCAGGCTCACCGCCCATGGCAGCGCTGGACACGGCTCCCAGCTGAACCCGCAGAACGCGGTCACCGAGCTGGCCGCCGCCGTGGCCCGCATCGGATCCCACCGGTGGCCGCTGTCCTACACGCCCACCACCCGGGCGCTGCTGCAGCGGATCGGGGAACTAAGCGGCCTGGGCTTCGATGAAGCCGACCCGGCCCCGCTGCTGCGGGCCATGGGCAACGTTTCCCGCTTTGTCGGGGCGACCTTGCAAAACACCGCGAACCCGACCGCACTGTCCGCCGGGTACAAGCACAACGTCATCCCCGGACAGGCCGAGGCGCTGATCGACGCCCGCACCCTGCCCGGGCAACACGAACAGTCCCTGGCCACGCTGCGCGAACTGGCCGGGCAGAACGTCCAGCTGCACGTCGACCACGAACAATCCTCCCTGGAGGTGCCCTTCTCCGGGGAACTGGTGGATTCAATGGGCGCCGCCCTGCTGGCCGAGGACCCGGACGCGGTGGTGCTGCCCTACATGCTCTCGGGCGGCACCGACAACAAGTGGCTGGCCACCCTGGGCATCACCGGCTACGGGTTTGCGCCGCTGCAGCTGCCGCCCGAACTGGACTTCACCGGCATGTTCCACGGCGTGGATGAACGCGTGCCGGTCAGCGCCCTGCACTTCGGCTCCCGGGTGCTCGCCCGGCTGCTGAGCACCTACTAGAGCACGCCCACCCACGAAAGGACACACCAGTGGAGATCACCGAGGCACTGCCGGAGGAACTGCTCGAGCGTTTCCGCGCCCGCGCCGCCGACTACGATGAACGCAACACGTTCTGCACCGAGGACTTTGCGGAACTGCGCGACCGCGGGTACCTGAAGGCGCTGCTGCCGGTGGAGCGCGGCGGCTACGGCTGGGGGCTGAGCGAGCTGGCCCTGGCCCAGCGCCGGCTGGCCACCGCCGCCCCGGCCACCGCGCTGGCGGTGAACATGCACCACGTGTGGGCCGGGGTCGCCCAGCTGCTGGCCGCGCGCGGGGACCAGCGCCTGGCGATGGTGCAGGACTGGATCGCCGAGGGTGAGGTGATGGCCTTCGGCATCAGCGAGCCGGGCAATGACGCGGTGCTCTTCGATTCAAAGACCACCGCCGAGGAGCGCGGGGACGGCTCAGTGGCGTTCACCGGCACGAAGATCTTCACCTCCCTGGCCCCGGCCTTCACTCGGCTGGGCGTCTTCGGCAAGAACGCCGAAGGGCAGCTGGTGCACGGGTTCGTGGCCCGCGGCGAGGGGGTCGAGTCGCTGAACGACTGGAACACCCTGGGCATGCGCGCCAGCCAGTCGCACACCACCAAGCTATCCGGGGCCATCGCCCCGGCGCAGTGGGTGCACACCCGCCTGGCAGCGGGCCCCAACCCGGACGCCCTGGTGTTCGGGATCTTCGCCTCGTTCCTGACCCTGACCGCCAGCGTCTACGTGGGCCTGGCCGAGCGTGGGCTGCAGCTGGGCACCGCGGCCCTCCAGCGCCGGGTGCACCAGGACGGGCAGGCCTACACCCAGGATGTGCGCTCCCGCTCGATCCTGGCCGAGGCCGGAATGCGCATGCTCACCCTTGATGCGCTGCAGCGCCAGGTCGCCGGGGACCTGGACGCCCTGGTGGACCACGGGCCGCAGTGGTTCCCGAAGCTGGTCACCCTGCGCACCAGGGCGGGGGACTGGGCGCGGGAGAACATCCAAGACGCCGGCCAGCTGATTGGAGGCGGCGGCTATTTCCGCGGCAGCGAGTTCGAGCGGCTCTACCGAGACGTGCAGGCCAGCTGGTACCACCCGTCCAATGCGGCCTCGGCGGCGAACACCGTGGCCAGCTGGCTAGTGGGACCGCTGGAAGACTGAGCCCTCCAGGGTGCCGGTCACCCGCATCACCCGCCGACGCAGCCAGTACTTGAAGGCCCCGCCCTCGTAGCGGCAGGTGCGCACCAGCTCCCACTTGCCGTTCTCGGCGTGCTCCTTCAGGGCCGCGCGGGCCAGCTGCTTGGGCTCCCCGGGGAACGAGGTGATCACCAGGTACTCGAAGCGGTCATCCGCGGGCTGGTGCAATGGTGCCTTGATCCGTTCCTGAATCATCAAACCCCCTACCGTGCCGGTCTATTCGGCTGTAGCGTGTGTGCCATGAGCGTCGATCCCAACTATGCCTTGCAGGTCTTCATCGCCCGCCTGGAAAACCACCTGGAGGTCATCTCCACCAGCCGCGGCGCCACCGACGCGACGGTGGACGCCGCCTTTGGTGCGCTGGCCGATGCCTTCGAGGCGTACGACGATGCTTTGTACGACAAGTATGGCGAGTTGCTGCCGTTTACGATACCCAATGACGAGTCGTGACTACGACCACGGGCGGATTTTTGGGGACCCCGGTGTTTTCGGCAGGGGTTTGGCCTGGGACTTGAAGTAGTGTCGAGGGGTGAATTGGTTTGAAGCAGCGTTCCTGGGTCTGATCCAGGGACTTACCGAGTTCCTGCCCATCTCCTCATCGGCCCACCTGCGCATCGTGGGAGAATTCCTGCCCAACGCGCAGGACCCGGGGGCGGCGTTTACCGCCATCACCCAGCTGGGCACCGAGACCGCGGTCATCGCGTTCTTCTGGCGTGACATTGTGCGCATCATCGTCGCCTGGTGCAAGGCGCTGGTTGGCAAGATCCCGCATTCGGATCCGGACGCGAAGATGGGCTGGCTGATCATCCTCGGCTCGATCCCGATCGGCGTGCTGGGCCTGCTGCTGGAGGACTACATTGACACGAACTTCCGTTCGCTGTGGATCGTGGCCACCATGCTGGTGGTCTTTGGCCTGTTCCTGGCCGCCGCCGACCACTACGGCAAGCAGGTCCGCCCGCTGGAGCAGCTGACCTTCAAGCACGGCATCCTCTACGGCTTCGCCCAGGCGATGGCCCTGATCCCGGGCGTCTCGCGTTCCGGCGGCACCATCACCGCCGGCCTGCTTATGGGCTACACCCGCGAGGCCGCCGCCCGCTACTCCTTCCTGCTGGCCATCCCGGCCGTCTACCTCTCCGGGCTGTACAAGCTGTTCAAGTCCTTCTCCGAGCCGATGGTCTACTCCATGGCCGAGACCGGGCTGGCGACCCTGATCGCGTTCGTGGTCGGCTTCGTCATCGTGGGCTGGTTCCTGAAGTTCGTCTCCACCCACTCCTACATGGTCTTCGTCTGGTACCGCATTGCCCTGGGGCTGGCCCTGTTCATCCTGCTGGGCATGGGGCTGATCAGCGCCTAGCCGGAGCCCGCTCGTGCCCCACCCCGGCCCCGGTCAATTATTTGGCCGGGGCCGGGAATATCTGAACCATGTGGTGACTTGGCACTTATAGAGAAACTTTGGTGATGCCCAGCCCGGCAGTTGGCGCGGGGCCGGGGCATCACCGCTGATCGCGCACTTTTGCGCCGTTTGAAAGGACACCCCTGCGTGCACGCTTGGACCAGCCCGGAAGTACCGCACCTGGTGGGCAGCGCCCCGATCCTGGAGCTCTTCGACACCGCCACCGGCAAACAGCGTCCCACCGCCCCGGCCGAGAAGGCCAACGCCCCGGCCAGCATGTACGTCTGCGGGATCACCCCCTATGACGCCACCCACATGGGGCACGCCGCCACCTACGTGACCTTCGATCTGCTGCACCGCACCTGGCTGGATAACGGGCGCAAGGTCACCTACACGCAGAACGTCACCGACGTGGATGACCCGCTGCTCGAGCGCGCCGCCCAGCGCGGGCTGGACTGGCGCCAGCTGGCGCAGGAGCAGACCGACCTGTTCCGCGCCGACATGGAGGCGCTGAACGTGATCGCGCCGGACCACTACCTGGGCGCGGTGGAAACCATCGACCTGCTGGTCCCGTACATCGAGGACTTCCTGGACAAGGGTCTGGCCTACCGGGTCCCGGCCGGGGCGGACGGGGTGGAGGGGGATGTCTACTTCGACACCCTCGCCGCCCAGAACGAGGCCTGGCAGCTGGGCACCGTCAGCGGCTACGGGCGCGAACTGATGGAGCAGCTCTCGGCCGAACGCGGCGGGGACCCGCAGCGTGAGGGCAAGCGCGATCCGCTGGACCCGCTGCTGTGGCGTGCCGCCCGTGAGGGGGAGCCCTCCTGGGACGGGGGCACCCTGGGCGCCGGCCGCCCGGGCTGGCACATTGAGTGTTCGATCATTGCCCGCTCCACCCTGCCGGCCCCGTTCACCGTGCAGGGCGGGGGCAGCGACCTGATCTTCCCGCACCACGAATTCTCCGCCGCCCACGCCTCGGCCGCCGACGGCAAGCCGCTGGCCGAACTGTACGTGCACACCGGCATGGTGGGCCTGGACGGGCAAAAGATGAGCAAGTCCCTGGGCAACCTGGTGCTGGTCTCCAAGCTGCGTGAGGCCGGGGTGGAACCGGTGGCAATCCGCACCGTGCTACTGGGCCAGCACTACCGCACCGACTGGTTCTGGACCGACGAACTGCTCCAGCAGGCCCAGGCCCGGGTGCAGCGTTGGCGCTCCCGGATCGAAGGGGCCGGACTGGCCGAGGCGACCGCGCTGATGACCCGGATCCGCTCCCGGATGGCCGATGACCTGAACTCGCCGGCCGCCCTGCAGGCCATCGACCAGTGGGCCGAGGCCGGCGCCGAGGGCTCCGGGGAGGGCTCGGAAGTGATCCGCCGCGGACTGGATTCCCTCTTGGGGCTCAAGCTCTAGGGCCGAGGCCCTGGGCTGCCGCTAGATCTCAAAGTCGGGGCCGCTGCCGCCGTAGCCGCGGTCCCGCCGCTTGAGGTAGCGCTCAAACTCACGGGCGATCGATTCCCCGCTGGCTTCCGGAAGCTCGCTGGCATCGGTCGCCCGTTCCAGTTGCTGCACATAGGTGGCGACCTCCGGATCCGCGGAGGCCAGCTCATCGACCCCACGCTGCCAGGCCAGTGCGTCATCACGCAGCTGGTCGGCGGGGAAATGGGTGGCCAGCAGCTCCTCGAGCACCTCCACCAGGGCCAGCTGCACCTTCGGACTGGGCGCCTGGGCCACGTAGTGCGGCTGCTGCGCCCACACCGACAGGCTCGGGGTGCCCAGCCGTTCAAAGATCATTCCCAGCACCGCCGGGATGCCGGTGGGCCCCTCATACTTCGACGCCCCGATCGACAGGTACTCCTGCAGCAGCGGGTCATCGGAGTTCACCAGCACCGGCACCGGACGGGTGTGCGGCACATCGGCCAGCAGCGAGCCGACGCTCAGGCAGGCCGCCACCCGGTGCGGGGAGGTGAGCTGATGCAGTTCCCGGCAGAACGCCTGCCAGCGGTAGGTCGGTTCCACCCCGAGCGCCACCAGCAGGTCCGCCGGGGCCTGGGGCAGTTCGATGCGGTACACATCGGTTTGCGGCCACTGGATGCTGCGCACCCCGTCCTCGCGGCTGACCTGCGGGCGGGTGAACTGGTAGTCGTAGTACTCGTCCTCGCCCACGGTGCCCAGGTATTCGGGTTCGGCCGTGTTCAGGATCAGGCGCACCGCGTCGCTGGCGGCGCTTCCGGCGTCGTTCCAGCCCTCGAACGCGCACACCAGCACGCTGTTGCGCCCCTGCTGGCCGCCGCGCGCGGCGAAGCCGGTCAACGTTGGACGTGGATTCTGCGTGCTCATCTGCGCTCCCTGCCTGTGCTCCGGCCCGCTTTGCCGGCCGGTCGGCGTCCTTCGCC
>NZ_JAVGCZ010000133.1:0-5773 GCF_052928425.1 Glutamicibacter sp. BSL13 | reverse complement strand
TGCACTCGTGAGGGTGTGGGAGAGTAGGACACCGCCGGACTTAACTTGATGAAGGGTTTGAGGCTCCAACCAGTGATGGTTGGAGCCTCACCTATTTAAGCCGTGGGGCTTCAGCCGGCCGACACACGACTACACGATACGCATCCTGAGTGTCTGGCCACATTTCCCCCGCTTTCAAGCCACGGGCTTTTCACGTCGCCTAGACTTGAATGAGCGCGACGCGTGCAGCGTCGCAAAGATACTAAATAGTGAAGTGACTCGACGTGCGAGCACGAAGGTTGCGGTGTTGGAATAGGGCCGCTGAGAGGAAAACTTTTCATGTCTAACGAATCCCATCGCAACTCGGGCAACGACCGAGGAAATTTCCGAAAGAATCATTCGGGACGAAACCAAGAGCATCGCGGCGGCTTCCGCCGCGATGGCGACCAGCGCAAGGACAACCGTCGAGGCGAAGACCGCCGTGACGGTTTCCGGCGAGATGATAGTGATCGCGGGGGCTACCGCGGCCAGCGAGACTCTAATCGCGGAGACTTCCGCCGTAACGATGACAACCGCGGTGGTTATCGCGGCGATCGTGACCGCAACCGCGGGGATTTCCGCCGTAATGATGACAATCGCGGTGGTTACCGCGGGGATCGTGACCGTTCTGATTTCCGTCGCGATGGCGACAAGCGCGACAATTTCCGCCGCAATGATGACAACCGTGGTGGTTACCGCGGGGATCGTGACCGTTCTGATTTCCGTCGCGATGGCGACAAGCGCGACAATTTCCGCCGCCACGACGACAACCGCGGCGGTTTCCGCGGGGACCGTGAGCGTTCTGATTTCCGGCGCGATGGCGACAAGCGCGATAACTTCCGCCGCAACGACGACAACCGCGGCCAGTTCCGCAAGGGTGACGAGCGCGGGCGGGAGACCTCCCGTGGCCGCTCCGAGGGTGGGGCGCCCAAGGGCAAATTCCAGGATGACGAGCGCGGCGTTCGCAAGCACAACCCGGGCGATCTGCGCATCTCCAACCGTCCGGACCGCACTGCCTCTCCGGACATTGACGAGGACGTGACGGGCAAGGAGTTGGATCGCGTGGCTCGCGCCCAGCTGCGCTACCTGGAGGAACGCAGCCAGAGCTGGGTTGCCAAGCACCTGGTCATGGCCGGACGTCTGCTTGAGGTCGATCCCGAGCTGGCCTATGAGCACACCCTGGCGGCTTCCCGCCGTGGCGGTCGCGTGGCCGTGGTGCGCGAGGCGGTGGGGATCGCCGCCTACCATGCCGGCAAGTATGCCGATGCCCTGCGCGAACTGCGCACGCACCGCCGGATCAGCGGCTCGGATTACAACCTGCCGCTGATTGCCGACTCGCTGCGCGGTCTGGGCCGGGCGGAGAAGGCCATTGAAATGGCGCACGACGAGGAGTTCGCCGAGCTGGACACCGCGGTCAAGGTGGAGTTGCACATCGTCGCCGCCGGTGCCTACGCCGACCTGGGGAAAATTGATGCCGCGCTGGCCGAGCTGGAGGCGCTGCCGCAGCTGGACTTCAACCGTGCCTTTAAGTTCACCCCGCGCCTTTTCAGCGCCTACGCCGACCTGCTGCAGGAAGCCGGCCGGGCCGAAGAGGCCAAGCGCTGGCGCGCGCAGATCGCCGTGGCGGAGCGGGCGCTGGGCGTTGAGGAGGACAGCGACGATTCGTTCATCTACGACCTGGCACCGGAAATGGATGAGGAAGAGGCCCATCCGCGGGCCAAGGACCTGATCGATCCGGGCGCTGATGCAGAAGCCGAGGAATCCGGCTCCGATTCGGACGTCGTCGCCCAGATGGACGCTTCCAACGAGGATGACGAAACCGTGCAGGAGCACGCCGCGACCGGTATCGACGAGGAGGATGACCTGTCCGAGGTGTCCTTCGATGACGCGCAGGCCGAGGACGATGACGCGCAGGAACGCACCATCCACGCCGATGGGGACGAGAATCCAGCGCAGGACAAGTAGCGCTTCAGCGCACTAGGAGGGAACTGGCCAGATGCTGATTTCGGGTTTTGACTCGGTCCTGTCCGACCTGGATGGGGTGGTGTACGCCGGGGCTGAGGCCGTGACCGGCGCCGTGGAGTCGCTGAACGCGTTGGCGGAGGTGGAGGTCCCGCTGGCCTTCATCACCAACAACGCGGGGCGCTCCCCAATGGCCGTGGCGGCACACCTGCGCCAGCTGGGCGTGAAGACGTCTGCGGAGCACGTATTCGGTTCGGCCGATGCCGGCGCGGAGCTGCTGGCCCAGAAACTGAACCCGGGCAGCAAGGTGCTGGTGGTCGGTTCCCCCTACCTGCGTGAGTGCGTGGCCGTGCGCGGCATGGAAGTGGTGGAGTCCCACCAGGACGAGCCGGCCGGAGTGATCCAGGGGTTCTACCCCGAGGTTTCGTGGACCGACCTGGCCGAGGCCAGCTATGCGATCGCCCGCGGGGCGACGTGGGTAGCCACCAACACCGATCTGACGATCCCGCGGTCCGAGGGCCTGGCCCCGGGCAACGGCTCGCTGGTCAACGCCGTGCAGGCGGCGGTGGACGCCGAGCCGGAGATCGCCGGCAAACCGCAGTCCTACCTGTTCACCCGTGCCGCGGAACGGCTGGATTCAACCAAGCCGCTGGTGGTCGGGGACCGGCTGGACACCGATATCCTGGGCGCCAACCGCGCCGGGTTCAGCAGCGCCCTGGTGCTCACCGGGGTCGATAGCCCGCGCAGCGCCCTGGCCGCCCCGGCCGCTCAGCGCCCCACTTACCTGATCCGGTCGCTGGATGACTTCTACCGGCCCTACCCGACCACCCAGGTGCTGGGCTTCGGGGTACAGGTCGGGGAGGCGGTGGCCAGCGTGCGCGAGGACAAGATCGAGGTGACCGGCACCGAATCGGACCTGGATGGCTGGCGTGCGGCGTGCCACGCCTGGTGGCTGGCCCATCCGCGGCAAACTGGGTGTGTAGAACCGCAGATCCAATTCACCGCGCGCGGGCTGGATGAACTGCACCGCGCCACGCGGAGGTAAGAGATGAACCATCCGATGCCGACCCCCGGGTCCCTGGCCCGACCCGCCGCCGCCCAGGTGACTGAGCAGGTCGTGGAGGAACGCCTGGCCTCGCTGGCCTCCCTGGACATCGCTGAGCATGCGCGGGTCTATGAGCAGCTGCTGCATGATCTGCAGCAGGACCTGAACCGCACCGGGGGCGGGACGCAGTGAGCCGCCTGGACCAGGAGCTGGTCGCCCGTTCCCTGGCCCGATCCCGCACCGACGCCGCCCGGCTGATCGCCGAGGGGCGGGTGCTGCTGGACGGGCAGCCGGCCACGAAGGCCTCCAAGAAGGTCGATCCTTCCGCGACGCTGCAGCTGCTGCCCGGTCAGGGGGAGGAGTACGTCAGCCGGGCCGGGCACAAGCTGGCCGGGGCTCTGGAACATTACCCGGACATCGACCCGCGGGGCCTGCGCTGCCTGGACGCCGGGGCCTCCACCGGAGGGTTCACCGATGTGCTGCTGCGCCGCGGCGCCCGGCACGTGGTGGCCGTCGACGTCGGCCACGGTCAGTTGGTGGATCAGATCCGCTTTGACCGGCGGGTCAGCGTGCACGAGGGGCTGAACGTGCGTTACCTGGAGCCGGCGCAGATCGGGGGAGTTGTCGACCTGGTGGTGGCTGACTTGTCCTTTATTTCGCTGCGCCTGGTGATCCCGGCGCTGGCGCAGGCAACACGCCCGGGCGGAACCCTGTTGTTGATGGCCAAACCCCAGTTCGAGGTGGGCCGGGAGCACCTGGGCAAGTCCGGGGTGGTCACCTCCGCACGCCTGCGGCGCACCGCGGTGGAAAACGTGGTGGCCAGCGCGCAGGAAGCCGGACTTGAGCTGCAGGGGCTGGCGCGCAGCCCGCTGCCCGGGCAGGATGGGAACGTGGAGTTCTTCCTGCGCCTGGGCCGGCCCGATACCGGGCAGCCACAATCCCCGCCCGATGCACGGTTGTGGGAGCTGGTTGACTATTCTTGAACACAACGCGTCGAAGCGACGGGCTGGATCGGTGCGCACCTAGCCGCCGGTGCATCCTGCGCGCTTCCACCCCGAGAATTCGAGCCTGAGGGGGCATCCGATATTGCGCCGCATCCTAGTTTTCACCCACACGGGCCGTAAGGACGCGATCGCCGCGGCCATCGAAACCTCCCACCAGCTGGCCAATTCGGGCATCGTGCCGGTGATGCGCCGCCAGGACCAGCACGCGGTCATCGGCGCCAACGGGGACAACCAGGGCGAGGATGCGCTGCACGTGGAGATCCTGGGCGAGGACTGCCAGATGCAGGACATCGACCTGGGGGTGGTGCTTGGCGGCGACGGCTCGGTGCTGCACGCCGCGGAGCAGGTGCGGGAGGCCGACCTGCCGCTGGTGGGCGTGAACCTGGGCCACGTCGGCTTCCTGGCCGAAAGTGAACGCACCGAGCTGGCCAATTCGGTGGCCCAGCTCGCCGCCGGGCGCTACACCGTGGAGCAGCGCATGGCCATCGAGGTCAAGGTGTGGCTGGACAACGTGTGCCTGGCCGAGACCTGGGCGCTGAACGAGGCGGCGGTGGAGAAGGCCAACCGTGAGCGGATGGTCGAGGTCGTCATTGAGGTCGACGGCCGGCCGATCTCCACCTTCGGTTGTGACGGGGTGGTGATGGCCACCCCCACCGGTTCCACCGCCTACGCCTTTTCCGCCGGCGGCCCGGTGGTTTGGCCGGAGGTCGCGGCATTGATCATGGTGCCGATCAGCGCCCACGCCCTGTTCGCCAAGCCGCTGGTGATCTCCCCGGACTCGGTGATGGCGGTGGAGATGCTCACCCGCACCGACGCCGAGGCCGTGCTGTGGTGCGATGGCCGGCGCACCATTGACCTGCCGCCCGGGGCCCGGGTGGAAGTGACCCGCAGCGCCCAGCCGGTGAAGCTGGCCCGGCTGAACACCACCCCGTTCTCCGAACGCCTGGTCAACAAGTTCGAGCTGCCGATCCAGGGCTGGCGCGGACCGGCGCGCCCGTCGGAACGCCGCACCGCCACCACCGCGCTGCCGGTGGTCAAACCCGAACTGCGCACCGTCGAGCCGCACAACAAGGACGAGCCGGGCATCCCGATGGTGGCCCGCGACGATCCGCGCCCCTGACATCCGTCCGTGCCCGCACGATGGCGGCGACCGACCCCAGATCTCACTAATCCCCGTCCGGTGTCCAGTGGGCTTGGGCTCACGCCGCGGCGGGGGATAGTGGGAGCCAGGTGCAGGACCGGCCACCTCCCACCGGTGAACGCCGACAGCGGACCAGGGGTCACACGGCCAGCAGGCTGACCCCACCCCGCGGGCCACCACCGGGGTCTGCGCGCCGGGTTCGAACACGATGTTCGAACAAGAGGATTCGAATATGTGTACGATGGTGACGGTAATCTAACGCAAGAACATGAACGCATCAGCTCAATCGATCGGGAGTGCGCGATGATTCAGGAAATTTCGATCTCCAACCTCGGTGTCATCACCCAGGCCACCCTGCCGCTGGGTCCGGGCCTGACCGTGGTCACCGGCGAGACCGGTGCTGGCAAGACCATGGTGATCACCGCGCTCTCCCTGTTGCTGGGCCGCCGTGCCGACGCCGGGGCCGTGCGCACCGGGGCAAAGCACGCACTGGCCGAGGCCGTGGTGCACCTGGAGCCCGATCACCATGTGCTCGATGCCGCCGCCCAGGCCGGCGCGTTCATTGAACCGGCCGGGGAGGGTGGGCAGCGCAGCGAGCTGCTG
>NZ_JAVGCZ010000132.1:0-5846 GCF_052928425.1 Glutamicibacter sp. BSL13 | reverse complement strand
TCGGCCAGGGCGTGGGCGACCACCTGGCTGCCGGCGTCCTGCACGCGCACGCTCCCCTCGCGCACCCCGGGCACCCGGGTGACGTCCCCGTGCTGGTAGGTCGCGGACCCGGCCACCAGCGGCCCGGCCTGCGCGCCGGCCTCAAGCACCGCGTCAAGGTCCCCCAGACCGGGCAGGGCCACCAGGTTCACCACCGGTGCGGCATTGTCGGCCTGCAGCAGTTCGGTGATTTCCTCGGCCGGGCGCCCGTGGGTGACCAGGGCCTGGCGCAGGGCCCGCACGATCCATTCCGGGTGCGCGTGCTCCAGACCCAGGCGCTGGGATTCGTTGGCGGCGGTGGCGGTGATCTCATCCTTCCAGGCCTGGGCGTCCTTCGCGCTGACCCGGCGCAGCACCGCGTTGATCAGCCCGGAAGGCCCGGCACCGATCTGGGCGCGGGCCAGGGACACGGTTTCATCCAGCGCCGCATGGTTCGGCACCCGCATCGCCAGCAGCTGGTGGGCACCCAGACGCAGGGCGTCCAGGATCGCCGGGTCCAGTTCGCCAAGTTCACGGTCGACCAGGGTGGCCAGCACCGCGTCGTAGAAACCCTGGGCGCGCAACGCGCCGTAGGCCAGCTCGGTGGCGAACGCCGCGTCCCGCTTGTCCAGCCGGTGGTCGCGGATCAGCCGGGGCAGCACCAGGTTCGCGTAGGCGTCCGAGCCGGAGACCTCCCGCAGCGCCTTGAAGGCCACCAGCCGGGCCGGATCCGCGCTGCGCTTGCGCTGGCCGGGGGCGGCGGCGCTGTACTGGCGCGGGCCGCGCTGCCCGCGGTTGCGGGTGCGCCCGTGTTCGTTGCGCCGTGGGGCGGAATCCTGGCTGCTGGGGCTCATGCGAAACTCACTTCCGTGCCGTTGGCCAACAGGCCGCGGGCCCAGTCGGCGGCGTCCATCATTTTCTTGCCCGGCGGCTGGATCTGGGTTGGCTCCAGCGCCCAGGTGCCGGTGCCCACCAGCACCCGAGGGCGCTTGCCCGGTTCGATCCGCACCTGGCCGGGCGCCAGGTCGCTGACCTGCGGGTGTTCACGCAGCGCGCCGAACTTGAAGCGCCCGTCGGCGAGCTTGATCCAGGGACCCGGGAACGGGCTGGTGCCGTGGGCGCGGCGGCGGATTTCGGTGGCGGGGCGGGTAAAGTCCAGCTGCGCATCGGCATCGGTGATCTTCGGCGCGTAGCTGCCCGATCCGGTCTGCGGTTCGGGGCGGGCGATCCCCGCGTCCAGGGCCTGCAGCGTGTCGACCAGCAGCCGGGAGCCGCTGTCGCTCAGCCGCTGCAGCAGGGCCCCGGCGGTGTCCATCGCCCCGATCGGCTCGGTCACCTGCCCGAACACCGGGCCGGTATCCAGCCCGGTTTCCAGTTGGAAGGTCACCGCACCGGTGATGTCATCGCCGAAGATGATGGCGTGCTGCACCGGCGCGGCCCCGCGCCACTGCGGCAGCAGGGAGAAGTGCAGGTTGATCCAGCCGTGGCGCGGCACCTGCAGCGCGCCCTGCGGCACCAGTCCCCCGTAGGCGACGATGGCGGCGGCGTCCAGGTCCAGCGCGGTTAGCTGTTCGGTGACCTGCGCGTCGATCTTGGCTGCCTTGATGATCTGCAGGCCCAGCTCCTCGGCCCGCTGGGCGACCGGGGAAGGGGTGAGCACGCGTTTGCGCCCCAGCGGGGCGTCGGGCCGGGTGAGCACCGCGGCCACGTCGAACCCCGCGTCCACCAGGTGGTCCAGGGAGGTGACGGCGACCTCCGGGGTGCCGGCAAAGAGGATGCGCATGCTAGTTGCCTCCCAGTCCGGCACCGAAGCTGGAGCCCAGGGCCCCGGAGCGCTGCTGCACGGTGCTGGCGGCGGTGTTCTGGTAGTTGCTGGCCCGCAGCTTCTTCCACGCGGCCTTGCGTTCGGCGTCGGAAAGGCGCTCCAGGAACAGGATCCCGTCCAGGTGGTCGGTTTCGTGCTGGATGCAGCGCGCCAGCAGCCCCTCGCCCTCGATCGTGATCGGGTTGCCGTACTTGTCAAAACCGGTGGCCTTGGCGTGCCGGCGGCGCGGGACCGGGGCGGCGATGCCGGGGATGGACAGGCACCCCTCCACCACGTCCGGCTGGTAGTCCTGGCTTAGTTCCAGCACCGGGTTGATGATGTGCCCGCGCTGCCCGTTGATCTGGTAGGTGAACACCCGCAGCGACACCCCGACCTGGGGTGCGGCCAACCCGGCGCCCTCGACTTTCTCCATGGTCTGGTCCATGTCCTCTACGAGCTTTTGGACCTCGGGCCCGAACTCGGTGACCTCCTGTGCCCTGGTGCGTAGAACAGGATCCCCGATAATCCGAATTCCCAATACCGCCATAATCGGTGCGTCGTCCTTTCAACGTGTGACTTCTCAGCATGCGGCCCCGCCAGGATTTGAGGATCTCTGCCCGTGGCGTCAGCGCAGGGATCCGGCCAGGGCCGGATCAACTCTTGTCCTAGTCTACGGGCCGGGCGGCGCCGGGCTGTGGGGGCGGGCCGATCTCGATCAGCCCCGAGGGCTGCTGCAGCAGCTGGTACTGCGCCTGCCAGGTGCGGTGCAGTGCCCAGAACTTGGACCAGTAGGCGGGCATGGAGCTGGGCCGGGCGGTGAAGGTGCGCGCCCCGACCTCGCCCAGCGCGACTGCCAGCAACATCACATCGGTATCGAACGGCCACGGCTCCCAGGTCCCGGCGACCGGGTCGATGCTGTGCTCCTCGGCCTTCGCGGCCGCCGCCAGCTGCATGATGACCTTCGGGTCCGGGGACTTGACCTGTCCCTCACGGTCGGTGCCGCGGGTCTTGTAGTCCACCAGGCAAACCTGGCCGCCGATGCGGGCGACCAGGTCGATGGTGCCGGCGTAGCCCACGCTCTGGTTCCACACGGTCACCTCCGCGGCGATCGGCTCCACCTTGAAGTCGCGCCACCAGGTCTCGAAATGCCGCACGAAGCCCAGTTCGCCGTTCTCCGGCAGCGCCGCCAGCGCCGCGTCCAGCTCATGCGGCTTGCCCATTTCCCGCAACGCGTACTGCTCCGCGTAGTTGTGTACCCGGTCCCCGCGGGCGGCGGCCAGGTCCCGGTGGCCTTCGGCGGCGGAGGCCGAATCGCGCACCAGCCGGCGCATGATCGATGGGTCGCCGGTGGCCAGCGGCAGCCGGGCGTCCTCGGACAGCGTCTTGGCGGCCAGGTAGCCGGCCCACCCGGTCAGATCGACCTTCTCCATGCCGATCACGGTGGTGATGGACGGGACGGCTGGCTGCCCGCCGACCTCGCGGGCATACATTCGTCCCAGTGCTGTCTGTACGGCCAACCGAGGGGAAGTCATAGTGCGATCATGGCATACCGCCCCGACACTTCAGCCCTAGTCCGCTCCAGATTCGGTACCGATTCGCGGGGCGCGGCGGGGAAAAAGCGGCTGTGAACCAGATCTCAGCTTTTGGATTTGGTGCTTCGGCATTTTCTCGTATAGAGTTTTTACTCGTTGGAAAGACGCCGAAACGGCAGATGAACTTCCAATTTTGCGGACATAGCTCAGCTGGTAGAGCGCAACCTTGCCAAGGTTGAGGTCGCGAGTTCGAACCTCGTTGTCCGCTCGCAAAAAGATCACCGGATCGGTTCGCCGATCCACGCCCGGTTTACCGACCGGACCTGGTGGGGTGGCCGAGAGGCGAGGCAGCGGCCTGCAAAGCCGTATACGCGGGTTCGAATCCCGTCCCCACCTCGCTGGAGGCATTTGCCTCAGGCATTATCTTTTTTGCGCGATTGGCGCAGCGGTAGCGCGCTTCCCTGACACGGAAGAGGTCACTGGTTCGATCCCAGTATCGCGCACTGGACATTCATCCTCGGATGGCTGTTTACGCGGACATAGCTCAGCTGGTAGAGCGCAACCTTGCCAAGGTTGAGGTCGCGAGTTCGAACCTCGTTGTCCGCTCCAAAGTTCCTGGGGTATCCTAGGTGCTTGGCCGAGACTCTTCGGAAATTCGGCGCGATTGGCGCAGCGGTAGCGCGCTTCCCTGACACGGAAGAGGTCACTGGTTCGATCCCAGTATCGCGCACTGGACATTCATCGTATGATTAATGTTCAACACAACATGCGGACATAGCTCAGCTGGTAGAGCGCAACCTTGCCAAGGTTGAGGTCGCGAGTTCGAACCTCGTTGTCCGCTCCACTGTCAGAAGGCCACCCCCACGGGTGGCCTTCTGCTTTTCCCGCCAGCACCTCCAGCCCATGCATGCATGCATCTCGCTGATGGCTGAATTCTTGCCGACGGCGGTTCAAACCTTCCCCCGGCACCGCTGTTCGGTTTACCATATCCACAAGAGTGGGGACGGCAGGTGTTCCCAGCGTTGAAGGGAGGTGGCCTTTTTGTCAGGTTTTGACGAGCTGAAGGGCAAAGCCGAAGGACTGGCGCACAAGGCTGGCCAGTTTGCCGCAGAGAATTCAGAAAAGGTGGCCAACGGCATCGATAAGGCCGGAAACTTCGTCGATGAGAAGACCGGCGGCAAGTACGCCGACAAGGTCGACTCGGTTCAAGACGGAGCGCGCAACCTCCTGAACAAGCTCAAGGGCGATAACACGCCATAGCCGTTTATTGCGCGTCTAGTCGGGCATCGCCCCAAGCGCGTAGAAGGGCGTCGAACCACCGGTTCGGCGCCCTTCGCCTATCTGCAGCCGCGTGTCCGCCGCTCCAGGGCGCTTCCCGCAAGGCGGACACTGCCCCGCCTCCCCCCCCGGGCGGACAAGTGTCCGCATCGCCCATTCCTCACAGGCCGGCGCCGGCCGCGCCATGGCCCGGCCAGCGCAACAGCCTGAAACAAATTTCGCCAACATCACAGGTGGCGGCTAGGAAAGGAGTCATGCCCACAGAACTCCCAGCACGCCCCAACACCCTCTCCGACGCGGTCATGGCCGGGTTCGTCACCACCATGGTCGGGTTCACCTCCTCCTTCGCGGTGGTGCTGACCGGGCTGCTGAATGTGGGAGCCGACGAAGGCCAGGCCGCCTCCGGTCTGCTGGCCCTGACGCTGCTGACCGGGCTGAGCACCATGCTGCTCTCGCTCTGGCACCGGATTCCGATCACGATCGCCTGGTCCACCCCGGGTGCGGCGATGCTCGCCAGTCTGGGCTCGGGCTCCTACGGCTTCGCCGAGGCGGTGGGCGCGTTCATCGTCAGTGCCGCCCTCATTGTGCTTTCCGGGCTGCTCCCGGTGCTGCAGCGGCTGCTGGGACGCATTCCGGTGCCGATCGCCCAGGGCATGCTGGCCGGGGTGCTGATCCCGCTGTGCCTGAAGCCGTTCACGTCCCTGGCGGTGATCCCAATGGCCGCGCTGGTCATCCTGCTGGTCTTCCTCATCGGGCTGCGGCTGCTGCCGCGCTTCGCGGTGGCGGTGACAATGCTCGCCGCCGTGCTGCTGGGCATGTGGCACATCACCAGCACCGGAACCTGGGGTGAGGTGTCGGCGCTGCCGCAGATGCAGTGGGTGGCCCCGGAGTTCAATCCCACCGCCATCGCCGGGATCAGCGTCCCGCTGTTCATCGTCACCATGGCCTCACAAAATGTGCCGGGCGTGGCGGTGATGTCCTCCTTCGGCTACCGGGTGCCCTGGCGGCCGGCAATGCTGGTCACCGGGACCGGTTCGGGGATCGGGGCGCTCTTTGGCGGCCACGCGATCAACCTGGCAGCGATCTCCGCCGCCCTGGCCGCCGGGGAACAGGCCGGGCAGGATCCGGCCCGGCGCTGGCGCGCCTCGTTCAGCTCCGGCGCGTTCGACCTGGTCTTCGCGGCCGGTTCCACCGCCATCGCCACCCTGGCGGCC
>NZ_JAVGCZ010000131.1:0-5848 GCF_052928425.1 Glutamicibacter sp. BSL13 | reverse complement strand
TGCGGATCGCCACGGCCGGCAAGCTGCTGCAGCAGAACCTGGATGACCCGGATGTCGCCGCCCGCCTGTGGCTGGCCATTCGACGCGAAGAACCCTAGCCCCAAGCCCCCGGACGGCATCGGCCTGCCCGGGGCTTAACGGCGCATGGACCGGCTGCGGCCAACCCCTGGGGTTGCGCCGCAGCCGGTCCATGCTGCCCGGTTCGGTGGGCTAGCGCCCGTCGCGCTGGGCGGCGCGCTGGCGGTTGGGGCGGGCGGCCCGGGCGGCCACCGCATCCGGGCCGCTGGCCCCCAGCTTGGCCTGCTGGCGGATGCTCATCAGCTGCATCAGCTCCATTTCGGCGTTCTCGCCGGGGGTGATGCCGCGCGGGATGCGCAGGATGAAGATCATGCCCAGCAGCCACCAGCTGCCAAAGAGCACCCAGGGCTGCCAGCCGATCGCCGCCGGCATGCCCGGCAGGTACAGGCTGATCAGCCAGGCGCACAACAGCACCGATAGCACGCCGATCAGCTGCCCAAAGTTTCCGCGTCCACCCACCCGCAGCGGACGGTTCATCTGCGGTTCGCGCCGGCGCAGGATCACAAAGGCCACCCCCACCAGCAGGTAGGCCACAACGATGGACGGGGAGCCGGAGTCCACCAGCCAGCCGAGCATCGCCGAGCCGAAGAACGGGGCCAGCACGGACAGCCCGCCAATGAACAGCAGCGCATGGGACGGGGTGCGGTACTTCGGGTGCAGGTAGGCGAACCAGCGCGGCAGCATGCCCGAGTGCGCCATGGCGAACAGCAGGCGCGAGGCCCCCATCAGCAGGGAGTTCCAGGAGGTGAGGATGCCGGCGATGCCGCCGGCGATCAGCACCTTGGCCATGGTCTCGGAATTGAACAGGGCACCCATGGCGTCGGCGGTGGCCAGATCGGAGCCGGCCAGCGCGGAGGCGTTCATCCCCGAGGAGGTGGCCATGATGACCATGACGTACCAGGCGGTGGCGATCATGACGGAGATGATCACATAGCGCCCAATCTTGCGCGGGGCGATATTGCATTCCTCCGCGGACTGCGGGATGACGTCGAAGCCGACGAACATGAACGGGACAATGATCATCACCCCGAAGAACCCTGCGGTGCCGTTGAGGAAGAAGGGCTCCATGTTGGATGCCTGGCCGCCGGTGAAGGCCCCGGTGAGCAGCATGGCTCCAATGAGGAAGAGGAAAAGCACCACGAAGGTTTGCACGATCCCCGCCGTCTTGATGCCGCGGATGTTGATCCAGGTGATCACCACCGCCCCGGCCACCCCCACCAGCGCCCAGAACAGGAACACCTCCGAACCGGCAATGTCCCAGAGTTTGACCTGGTTGATCTGCGGGAAGATGTAGGCCACGGATTTGGGCAGGGCCACTGCCTCGAAGGCGACGATGGTGATGTAGCCGCCCACAATCCCCCAGGAACCGGCGAAGGACCAGCGCGCGCCCAGGGCGCGCAGCAGGTAGTTGTGCTCCCCGCCGGCCTTGGGCATGGCGGCCACCAGTTCGGCGTAGGTCAGCCCGACGATGGCCATGATGCCACCGCCAACCGCCATGGCCAGGGCCGCGCCGAGCGGACCGGCACTGGTGATCCAGTCACCGGTGAGCACCACCCAGCCGAAACCGATCATGGCGCCCACGCCGATGGCCAGGATGTCCCATTTGCCCAGGACCTTTTTCAGTCCGGCCCCGGATTGCGCCGGCGCCCCACCCGATGTCGTCATAGCGATTCCCTCCCGCATTCAATGATGCAGATCACATTAGGGAACCGACGGGGCACAGGCTAGGGATAGTTCATCCAGGGCGTGGGTCATAGTGCCCAGGTCGGGCCGCCGCAGCACGCGGCGTTCCTGGGTGCCGCAACCCTCCCCGCCGGGCCGCGAGAATCCAATGCGGCCCCGCCAGAAGACACCGGTACTTGACGGTGCGCTGGACGCGGACGCGCCAATTCCATTATCGGGGGCGGGGAACGGCGGGTTAGCCCCGCTGCCGTGAATGGGCGACCAGGTGGCGGTCGACCTGCCGGATGGCCACTGTGAAGCCGAGCGAAAGCAGCACCGACTTCAGCCACAGCTCAGCGGGCTCATCGGCCAGGTAGATGGTGTGCACCGGACCGGCCAGGATGATGATCACCAGCATCCACAGCAGGTAGCCCAGACTGGTGCGGCTTTGCATCAGCTCGGCGTGGCGCTGGCGGCGGCGGATGGTCAGGATCCCCACCACGAAGATCATCAGCGCCAGCACCCCGGCGCCGACGATGAAGAAGTAGCGCTGGGTGCGAATCAGGGTCAGGGTGACGCCCATGATGATGCCCAGGACTGCGGAGAACCACCAGGGGATGACCGGCACGGAGCCCTCGGCTGCCGTTGGCTGCGTTGCGTTCACCGCACTCCCGTCCGTCTTCCTGCCTGGCCCGGCGGTTTTCCCGCCTTGTCTAGGATAGCCCGGCGCGGCGCTCTTCCCCGGCAGCGACTACAGCACCAGGGTCCAGGTCACCACCGCCGGCTCGGGGCTGGGATTGATCCAGCTGTGCGGCTCCCTCCCGGGAAAGGTCACGGTGTCCCCGGCCTGCAGCTCCATGCGCTCCTCGCTCAGGATCAGCGTGAAGTGCCCGGAGTGCACGTGCAGCACCTCAACCTGGCAGTCCATGGAATACAGCTCGGCTTCCCCGGCACCGTGCGGCGCGATCTCGGCGCGGATCAACTGCACCCGGCGTTCGGTGCGCGGGGTGAGCAGCTGTTCAATGATCCCCTCCCCGCCCAGGGAGATGCGCGGGGCGGCCTCCAATTTGACCAGCTTCGTCTCGGGGACCGTGAACAGCTCCCCCACTTCGATGGACAGCACCTCGCACAGGGTCAGCAAGGTGGCGACCGAGGGGCTGGTCAGATCACGCTCCACGCGGGAGAGGAAGCCCTTGGTCAGCCCCGCCATTTCCGCGACCTGGTCAATGGTCAGGCGCTGGCCCTGCCGGGCCACGCGCAGTCGGCTGCCGATCTTGATCGATGAGCCGGTGGGCTCGACGGGCAACGCCTTCATTTTTCCTCCGCGCATCTGAGTTCCTGCCTCCACTGTAGTGGGCGACCTCATATTTCCCGCACGCGGCGACGGTGGATCCGCGACGTTCTGTGACTCACCTCGCGTTTACCGATAGACATCTTTTGTTTTTGCTGTCATTCTTTGTGGAGCGTCATTTTCATCACAGGGAAGTTCAATGGATTACATCAACGGCGGCATTGTCGCCTTATACCTCGTGGGCATGCTGGCCTTCGGCTGGTGGGGCAAGTCCCGCACCCATTCCACGAGCGATTACCTGGTGGCCGGCCGACGGCTGGGACCGGTGCTGTACACCGGAACCATGGCCGCCGTCGTGCTTGGCGGGGCCTCGACCGTGGGCGGCGTGGGCCTGGGCTATCGCCACGGCATCTCCGGGATGTGGCTGGTGGTGGCCATCGGCATCGGGGTCTCGGCCCTCTCACTGTTCTTCGCCCCGAAGATTCAGCGGCTAAAGATCTTCACCGTCTCCCAGATGCTCACCCTGCGGTACGGCTCCCGGGCCGCAACCAACACCTCGGGCATTGTCATGCTGGCCTACACGCTGATGCTGTGCGCCACCTCCACCGGCGCCTACGCCACGATCTTCATGGTGCTCTACGGCTGGGAACGCTGGCTGGCCATCCTGGTCGGCGGCGGCATTGTGCTGATCTACTCCTCCATCGGCGGGATGTGGTCCATCACCCTGGCCGACCAAGTGCAGTTCTTCATCAAGACCGTGGGCGTCTTCTTCCTGATGCTGCCCTTCGTGCTGGGTGCCGGCGGCGGCTGGTCGGCCATGCAGCAGCGCCTGGATGCCACCTTCTTCCAGTGGGACGGCATCGGACTGCAGACCATCATCACCTACTTCGTTGTCTACGGGCTGGGCCTGCTGATCGGCCAGGACATCTGGCAGCGGGTCTTCACCGCCCGCAGCGACAACGTGGCCCGCTGGGGCGGGCTGTCGGCCGGCATCTACTGCATCATCTACGGCGCGGCCGGCGCGATCATCGGCATGGCCGCGCGCGTGGCGCTGCCGGGGATCGCGGCCGAGGCCGAACAGAACCCGGACGCGGTCTACGCCGAGGTGGCCCTGCAGGTGCTGCCGCTGGCCGTGGGCGGGATCGTGCTGGCCGCCGCGGTGGCCGCGATGATGTCCACCGCCTCCGGCGCACTGATCGCCGCCGCCACCGTGGCGCGCACCGACGTCGCCCCGTTTGTGGCCAGCTGGTTCGGCCGCGACCTGCAGCGCGATGAACAGAAGAACCCGGAACACGAGGTCAGCAACAACCGCTGGTGGGTGTTCGGGCTGGGCGTGGTCATCATGATCCTGGCGATCGTGGTGGACGACGTGGTCGCCGCGCTGACCATTTCCTATGACATCCTGGTCGGCGGGCTGCTGATCTCCATCCTCGGCGGGCTGATTTGGCGCCGCGGCAACGGGGTGGGCGCGGCCTGGTCGATGGCCGCGGGCACGGCGGTCACCCTGGGCACGATGATCTACCTGGAGATCGGGGCGAAGAACACGTTCGACGGGGTGTACGCGAACGAACCGATCTACTTCGGCCTGCTCGCCTCGGCGTTGACCTACATCGTGGTCTCGCTGGCCACCGGGCGCACCGACGCGCAGGTGCTGGCCAGCTGGGACCGGCGGGTGGCCGGTGAGAGCAGCGTGGAGGGCGTGCAGGACTCCGCGGTGCGCTAAGCACAAGGTCATAGCGGCCACATAGCCGCAGCTGTGCCGGAACCCAATACCGGCGCATATCCTCAAAGGCACCATCGGGCAACAGGCCTGGTGGTGCCCTTGGTTTTAAAGCTGCCCCGGATGCACAAAGGAGCCGTCATGACATCCACCCCGCCAGGACGCTGGTTCAACAACCGCCCCCTGCCCCGCCCGGGCGAAGACTTGGAGGATCAGGGGCTGGGGTTTGACGTGCAGACCCTGCTCGACCGGCGCCAGATGCTCACCGCCATGGGGCTGGGCACCCTGGCCTTCACCCTGTCCGCCTGCGCCCCCACCGCCGGAACCGGTTCACGGGGCGCGGCTGAAATCCCCGAGGAGACGGCCGGCCCCTACCCGCGGACGGCTCCAACGGTCCGGACGTGCTGGAGCGTTCCGGGATCGTGCGCAGCGATATCCGTTCCAGCTTCGACGGTGCCACGGGCACCGCCCAGGGCATCGAGATGCAGCTGCAGCTGCGCATCCTGGACAGCGCGAAGGACAACGCCCCGATGATCGGGGTGGCCGTCTACGTCTGGCAGTGCGACCGCCAGGGCCGCTACTCGATGTACTCCACCGGGGTGCAGGAGGAAAACTACCTGCGCGGCGTGCAGCTCAGCGACCAGGACGGGATGGTGCGCTTCACCAGCATCTTCCCGGCCTGCTATGCCGGGCGCTGGCCGCACATCCACTTTGAAATCTACCCGGACGAGCATTCGGTCACCGATGCGGCCAACGCGATCGCCACCTCCCAGGTGGCCCTGCCCCAAGAGGCGTGCGAGCAGGTGTACGCCACCGTGGGCTATGAGCCCTCGGTCAAGAACCTGGCCGCGGTGAGCCTGCGCAGCGACAACGTCTTCGGCGACGACGCCGGCGCCAGCCAGCTGGCCGCCGTCACCGGCAGCAACACCGAGGGCTACCGGGTGAGCCTGGAGGTCCCGGTCGATACCCGCACCACACCGGGTACCGGGCAGGAGCCGGGCGCCGGTGAGCGCCCCGGCGCCCGGCCGCCGACCCGGCCCGCGGCGAGCGCTGCCCCGTAAACACCCCCTGTTGCCGCGGCGGCTGCTGCACTAGAC
>NZ_JAVGCZ010000130.1:0-6048 GCF_052928425.1 Glutamicibacter sp. BSL13 | reverse complement strand
CTCCTCGGCGGTGCGTTCGGCCCCGATCGATACCGCCCGCAGCCGCGGTGAACCGCAGTTCGCGCAACGGTGGTCGCGGTAGTAGGTGCCGCACCAGCGGCAGTTGACCGCGCCACCGGCCCCGCCCAGCTGCAGCGGGCCCTGGCAGTGCGGGCAGCGGGCGAAGCTGCGACAGTCCTGGCAGGCCAGCGCCGGCATGAACCCGGTGCGGGCCACCTGCACCAGCACCGGCGCGCTTTCCAGGGCCCGGCTGGCCTCCCGCCAGGCCAGCGACGGGATGCGGGCGCGGGCCAGCACCGGGTCCCGCTCGAGCTCGAAGTCGGTGGTGGTCGCCGCGACCCGGGCCACCTGGCGGCGCAGCAGGTCGCGCGGCAGCTTCAGCTCCTGCGCCCAGCCGGTGTCCACCAGGCGCTGGGCCTCCACGGAGCGCGACGGGGAGGCGATCAGCAGCGAACACCCGGTGTGCTGGCTGCGCAGCAGCGCCACCTCCCGGCTGTGCTGGTAGGGGGCGCGCAGTTCGCGGTGGGACTGGTCCCCGTCCTGCCACAGGATCACCAGCTCCAGGGCCGGGATGTGGCACAGCGCCGCGGAGCGGGTGCCGATCACCACCGGCACGTGCCCGCAAATGGCGCGCAGGAAGTTGCGGTAGCGCGGGGTGGGCCCGTCCTCGGCCTGCAGCCGGGCATAGAACTCGGGCCCGATCGTCTCGTCCAGGTAGGTGCCCAGCCGCTCCAGGTCGGCCGCGTCCGGCACGATCACCAGCACCCGCTTGCCGCGCTGCAGCACCGGGCGGGCGGCATCGAGCAGGAAGCCGGGCCAGGAGCCGGGGAAGTTCGGCACCCAGGTGGCCACCGCCCGGTGCAGGCTGCCCTCGCCCCAGTCGCTGAGCGCCTGCGCTCCCCCGGTGTAGTGGGAGAGCTGGTTCACCGGCACCTCGGGCAGGGTGAGCTGCCCGGCGGCCAGGGCGTCGGCGGCCAGGTCCTCCTTCTCCACCCGCGCCGCGCGCGGGGGCACCGCCTGGCGCACCACGTCCCACAGCGTGCCGGCGTAGCGTTCGGCCACCAGTTCGGCGGTGGCCAGCACCTCGGGGTAGAGCACCCGGGTTTCGGAGATGAGCTTGCCCAGTTCCCGCACCTTGAACCCGGGATCCGCGTCCGGGATCAGCTCGGTGATGAACCCGTCCAGCTGGCGCCCGCCAAAGGGCACCTTGACCCGCATCCCGGGCTGCACCCTGTCGCGCAGCGAGACCGGCACGCTGTAGTCAAAGGGCCGGTCCAGGTGCGGGACCGGGGAATCAATCAGCACCCGGGCCAGCAGGGGTATGCGCTGCGGCTCGGGTGCTGATATCAGGGCTTCTTGTTCCACGGGGCCTGGGGGCTACGCGTTGAACCAGGAGCGCAGCGCATCCACCTTGTCGGTGCGCTCCCAGGTGAAGTCCATGTCGTCGCGGCCGAAATGGCCGTGCGCGGCGGTCTTCTGGTAGATCGGGCGCTTCAGGTCCAGGTCCTCGATGATGCCCAGCGGGCGCAGGTCGAAGATCTCGCGGATGGCCCGGGTGATTTCGGCCGGGTCCACGGTCTCGGTGCCGAAGGTCTCCACGTACAGGCCCACCGGGGTAGCCACGCCGATGGCGTAGGCGACCTGGACCTCGGCGCGCCGGGCCAGGCCCGCGGCGACGATGTTTTTGGCCACCCAGCGCATCGCGTACGCGGCCGAGCGGTCCACCTTGGACGGGTCCTTGCCGGAGAACGCGCCGCCGCCGTGGCGGGCGAAGCCGCCGTAGGTGTCCACGATGATCTTGCGTCCGGTGAGCCCGGCGTCCCCGACCGGCCCGCCGATGATGAACGGCCCGGAGGGGTTCAGGATGATCTCGGTGTTGGAGGTGTCCAGCCCGGACTTGGAGATCACCGGGGTGACCACCTCCTCCAGCAGGTCGGCCTTCAGGGTTTCCAGCTCGTATTCGGCCGCGTGCTGGCTGGAGACGACCACGGTGTCGATCGACACCGGCTTGTCCCCGTCGTAGCCGATGGTCACCTGGGTCTTGCCGTCGGGGCGCAGCAGCGGCAGCCGGGCGTTCTTGCGCACCTGGGTGAGCCGCTCGGAGAGGCGGTGGGCCAGGAAGATCGGGGTGGGCATCAGCGACTCGGTTTCATCCGAGGCGTAGCCGAACATCAGCCCCTGGTCCCCGGCGCCCTGCATGTCGCGCGGGTCCTTGGCGGTGCCCTGGCGGGACTCCAGGGAGTTGAACACCCCGTCGTGGATTTCCTGGGACTGCTGGCCGATGGAAACCGACACCCCGCAGCGGGCCCCGTCAAAGCCGTTGGCAGAGGAGTCGTAGCCGATGTCCAGGATGGTGCGGCGCACGATCTCCGGGATTTCCACGTACCCGTTGGTGGTCACCTCGCCGGCCACGTGGACCAGCCCGGTGGTGGTCAGGGTTTCCACCGCCACCTTCGAGTTCGGGTCCTGGGCGAGCATGGCGTCCAGGATGGCGTCGGAGATCTGGTCGCAGATCTTGTCCGGGTGTCCCTCGGTCACTGATTCCGAGGTAAACAGGCGTAGTTCAGGGGTTGTTGAAGTCACCTTGTTACTCTATCTGGTCGTGTCGACCCTTTGTCCTTCGTTGCGTCCTTGGGTGAATGGCTGTGACATGGTGCTGGTCACCATGTGACGGGCCGATGACGCTATATTGCGCCGGCCAGCTGTTCGATGACGCGCCGCGCCACCTCCAGCTTGCTTCCGGCGGCGGAAACCGCCTCGCGCCCGTCGGCGAACAGGATTGTGGCCTCGTTCGTCTCCGCGCCAAACGTCTTGCTCTGCCCGACCTCGTTGACCACCAGCATCTCGCAGCCCTTCTTGGCCAGCTTGGTCCGGCCGTAGTCCAGCACGCTGCCCTGCTCGTCCCCGGTTTCGGCGGCGAAGCCGACCACGGTGCGCGGCAGCGTCTGGTCCTGGGCGCGGGCGGCGACCAGTTCGGCCAGGATGTCCGGGTTGCGCACCAGTTCGATCACCGGCGCCGAATGCTCGTCGCGCTTCTTGATCTTGGCCGCCTCCACGCTGGCCGGGCGGAAGTCGGCGACCGCCGCGTTCATGATCAACGCGTCCTTGCCCGGGGCGTGGGCGAACACCGCCTCGCGCAGCTCCAGCGCGCTGGAGGCGTGCACCACCTGCACCCCGTGCGGGGCGGGGACCTCCAAGTGGGTGGCGATCAGGGTGACGTTCGCCCCGGCGTCGCGGGCCGCGGCCGCCAGCGCCACGCCCTGGCGGCCCGAGGAGCGGTTGCCCAGGAAGCGGACCGGGTCCAGCGGTTCGCGGGTGCCCCCGGCGGTGATCAGCACGCTGCTCCCGGCCAGCAGCGGCTCGCCCAGGTGCACCTGCAGCGCCTGGAAGATCTCCTCCGGCTCCGGCAGGCGGCCCGGGCCGCTGTCCTTGCCGGTCAGCCGCCCCACCGCCGGGTCGATCACGTGCACCCCGCGCTGGCGCAGCGTGGCGACGTTGGCCACGGTCGCCGGGTGCTGCCACATTTCGGTGTGCATGGCCGGGGCCATCACCACCGGGGCGCGGGTGGCCAGCAGGGTGCCGGTGAGCAGGTCGTTGGCGATCCCGGCGGCCGCCTTGGCCAGCAGATCCGCGGTGGCCGGAACGACGACCACCAGGTCGGCCTCCTGGCCCAGGCGCACGTGGTTCACGGTGTCCACGGCGTCGAACACGTTCGAGGTAACCGGGTTGCCGCTGAGGGCCTCAAAGGTGGCGTTGCCCACGAACTGGGCGACGTTGCCGGTGGGAATCACATCGACGTGGTGCCCGGCCTCGCGCAGCAGCCGCAGCAGCAGGACGGACTTGTAGGCGGCGATCCCGGCGGAGACCCCGAGCACGATTCTCTTCAACTTCTACCTCACAATGTGGGACTGGGTGGCGGCCTGCGGGCTTAAACAGCGAATGGCGCCACCGGTGCTAACTGGGGCGCCATCCGTTGAAGTGTTGACTTACTCGGCGTCGGCCGGGGTGACCTTCAGCAGGCCCTCGTTCAGTTCACGCAGGGCGATGGTCAGCGGCTTCTCGTTGAGCTTGGTTTCCACCAACGGGCCAACGTACTCGAACAGGCCTTCGTTCAGCTGCGCGTAGTAGGCGTTGATCTGGCGGGCGCGCTTGGCCGAATTCAGCACCAGCGCGTACTTGGACTCACCGGTCTTCAGCAACGAGTCGATTGAAGGGTTGATGATTCCTTCAAGGTTTTCGGTCACAGGACTCCCCTTATTTTTCGTCTAGCCCCATGAGGGACACAAGCTCTTCGGCGGCCCGCGACACACTGTCGTTGACAATGGTCACGTCGAATTCCGGTTCGGCCGCAAGTTCCAGTTTAGCGGTTTCCAGCCGGCGCTGCTGTTCCTCGCTCGATTCGGTGCCGCGGCCCACAAGCCGGCGCACCAGTTCATCCCAGGAGGGCGGGGCCAGGAACACGAATTGTGCCTCCGGCATCGACTCCTTGACCTGGCGTGCGCCCTGCAGGTCGATTTCCAGCAGCACCTTCTTGCCCTCGGCCACGGCCTGTTCCACGGTGGAGCGGATGGTGCCGTAGCTGTTCTGCCCGTGCACGACCGCCCATTCAAGCATTTGGCCGGATTCGACCAGCTCACCAAAGCGCTTGGGCCCAACAAAGTAGTAGTGGACCCCTTCCACCTCCCCCGGGCGCGGATCGCGGGTGGTGGCCGAAACCGACAACCAGACCTGCGGATAGTTCTCACGGATGTAGGTGGAGACGGTGCCCTTGCCTACGGCCGTGGGGCCGGCCAGAACCGTTACCGACGCTGGGGTCATTTACTACGCTTTCGTCTTGGGCGGAGATTGCTTGAAGTGTTCAGTGATCGCCACCCGCTGCTTGCGTCCCAGGCCGCGCAGGCGGCGTGACGGGGAGATCCCCAGGCGTTCGAGCAGGTTCGCGGCGCGGACCTCGCCGACGCCGGGCACTGATTCGAGCAGGTCCATCACACGCATGCGACCGACTGCCTCATCTTCGTACACCAAGTCTAGTACCTCAGTGATGGAGATTTTTCCGCTACTGAACTGGGACTTGATCTCAGCCCGACGGGTGCGGGCGGCCAGGGCCTTGGCACGGGCGCGGACCCGGTCTTCGTCTGAAAGTTCTCGCAGTACCATCGTTCAGCCATCCTTCATCAGTTGTGGACTAAGGCCATGTTGTGAACATAACCACCAAACGCGGCATTTGCAAGAGTAATCGCGCTGTGGCTACTAGAAACCTTAGTAGCCACAGCGCGATCCGACTACTTTACTAACCGGCGGCGAGCAGTTCGTCGCGTACCATGCGGGCCTTGTCCCGCAGCGCCTGGACCCCGGGTCCGGCGCGCAGGATGTCCCGGCTGCTGCTGGCCAGCACCTGGCGGTGGCTGCTGGCGAAGCTGTTGGCAAGATCACCCGCGGTGGCGCCCTGCGCCCCGAGCCCGGGGGTCAAAAGCGCCGCCTTCGTCGCGGACAGGTCGATGCCCAGCCGCTGCGGGGCATCCCCGACGGTGGCGCCGATGACCAGGCCCACATGTCCCAGGTCCGCGGCGTGCGCGTTGTCCTGCGCGACCGCGTCGATGATCCGCTTGGCCACCGAGGCCACTCCCCCCACGTGCTGCACGCTTTGGCCCTCCGGGTTGGAGGTCAGCCCGAGCACGAACACCCCGCGCCCGGTCTGCCCGGCCAGGTCGATGGCCGGGCGCAGCGACTCGTAGCCCAGGTAGGGGCTGAGGGTCACCGCGTCGGCGGCCAGCGGCGAATCGTCGGCCAGCCAGGCGTTGGCGTAGGCGGCCATCGTGGAGCCGATGTCCCCGCGCTTGGCGTCGGCCAGGGTCAGCACCCCGGCATCGCGCGCCGCGGCCAGGGTTTCCTCCAGGGCCGCGAAGCCGGCCGAGCCGAAGCGCTCGTACAGCGCCACCTGCGGCTTGAGGATCGCCGCGGTGCCGGCGACCGCCTCGATGACGCCCAGCGAGAAGCGGCGCACCGCGTCGGCGCTGTCATCCAGCCCCCAGGAGGCCAGCAGGCTGG
>NZ_JAVGCZ010000129.1:0-6223 GCF_052928425.1 Glutamicibacter sp. BSL13 | reverse complement strand
CCGGTGGCTACTCCCGGCCGGTCAGCGATGTTCCGCTGCGCCCGGGCAGCACCACCGATTCCTTCCCGGCGCCTACCGGTCCGGTGGACGTGCCTTCCGAGCCGGCACCGCCGGCCCCGGGCAACGAACCACAGCGTCGGCAACCGGAACCACCCCAGGCCCACCGCGAGGCCCCGATCCCGGCCAGGCCGGAGCCGACCGGCCTGCCGCAGGCCCAACCGTCACAGCCATCGCAACCGCACCAGCAGCGCCCACCCATGGACCAGGAACCGGCCCCCGTCGCCCCGGCTCCTGGCGCCGGGCATGCCTCGGCGGCGGACAATGCGTGGGGGCAGCCCGCAGCGCCGCGCGCACAGTCGGGCGCACCCGCAGCCCCCGCACCATCGGCCCCCGCTGCTCCTGCAGCCCAGGGCGGCCAGCGGCTCAGCCGCTACCAGCAGCTGATGAACCAGGCGCGCAGCTCCTCGTCCCCGATGGATTCGGCCGCCGGGTCCTGGGGCCAGCCGCAGCGTTCGGCACCGCAGCGCCCCACACCGCAGCCGGAACCGGAGCCGGATGAGTTCGTGCCCAGCGATGATGACATCGCGGTGGAGGATTCAAACCTGATCGGGGTGCCGGCCATCGAACGGCTGCTGGGCGGCGTGGTGATCGAACAGCGTGACACCAACGGCAATCCGGTGGAACTTCGCCGCAGCCTCTAGCTGCGCCGCCCGCCACGGGTAAGTGTCGGTGTGAGACGCTAATCTAGTACGCGAACCCGGGCCAGCCAGCACGGGTTCGCCCAGCAAGGAAAGAGAGCAGCAGTGTACGAGGGAGCAGTTCAGGAACTGATCGACGAGCTCGGTCGGCTTCCGGGCATCGGTCCGAAGTCCGCGCAGCGCATCGCTTTCCATATCCTCGATGCCGATCCGGGGGATATGACCCGGCTGGCGGCCGCCATCCAGACGGTGAAGGAGAAGGTGAAGTTCTGCCAGATCTGCTTCAACATCACCGAGCAGGAGATCTGCGCGATCTGCCGGGATGAACGCCGCGATGGCAGCAAGATCTGCATCGTCGAGGAGTCCAAGGACGTGTTGGCCATTGAGCGCACGCGCGCCTTCAACGGCAAGTACCACGTGCTGGGTGGCTCCATCAACCCGATCCAGGGCATCGGCCCGGAGCAGCTGCACATCCGCGAGCTGCTAGCCCGACTGGGCGATGAGTCGATCACCGAGCTGATCGTGGCCACCGACCCGAACCTGGAGGGCGAGGCCACGGCCACCTACCTGATTCGTGCGCTGCGGCCGCTGGGCATCAGCATCACCCGGCTGGCCTCGGGCCTTCCGGTGGGCGGGGACCTGGAGTACGCCGATGAGGTCACCCTGGCCCGCGCGTTCGAGGGGCGGCGCGACACCGCGCCCGCGGTCCCCGCCACGCCCTCCGCTTCCCAGGACTCCTAGGGCTGCCTGCCCCCACGGCCATCGCCCTCCCCGGCACACCACGGTTCGCCTCCCGTGGACGGGCACACGCGCCCGGTTTTTAGTTGTCAAAAGTCAATGAATGTGGAATCGACCACTTTGGTTGATCGAACTCAACCATCGGTCTATAGTTGACGTAGTTCAACTAACAGACTTTGGAGCACTATGACCACTACACCCGCGGATCAGAACCCGCGTATGTCGCACCGGGAGGTTTTGCAATCTCTCACCGGGCTGCTGATGGGCATGTTCGTCTCGATCCTGGCCGGCACCGTTGTTGCCAGCTCGCTGCCGGTGATCGTTGCCGACCTGCACGGCAGCCAGACCGCCTACACCTGGGTGGTGACCGCCACGCTGCTGGCCACCACCGTCTCCACCCCGATCTGGGGCAAGTTCGCCGACCTGGGCAACCGCAAGCTGCTGCTGCAGATCGCGCTGATGATGTTCGTGCTGGCCTCCGCGGCCGCCGGCTTTGCGCAGGACACGAACTTCCTGATCGCGATGCGCATCATCCAGGGCCTGGCCGGCGGCGGCATGGGCGCCCTGAGCCAGATCGTGATGGCCGACATCCTCTCCCCGCGCGAACGCGGCAAGTACATGGGCCTGTTCGGCGCGGTCATGGCCGTGGGCACGGTCGGTGGACCGCTGATCGGCGGGTTCATCACCGACACCATCAACTGGCGCTGGAACTTCTTCGTCGCCCTGCCGGTGGCGATCGTCGCGGTCATCATGATCCAGCGGACCCTGCACCTGCCGGCCGTGACCAAGCGGTCGTTCAAGATCGACTACTGGGGCATGATCCTGCTCTCCGCCGGTGTGTCCCTGCTGCTGATCTGGATGTCCCTGGGCGGCAGTGAATTCGAGTGGGCCTCCCTGACCAGCTACCTGATGGTCGCCGGCTCGGTGCTGCTGCTGGCCGCCTTCGTCCTGGTCGAGCTGCGCGCCGAGGAGCCGCTGCTGAACCTGACCCTGTTCCGCAACCGCACCTTCACCTTCGCCGTGATCGCCTCGCTGGCGGTGGGCGTGTCGATGTTCGGCACCTCGGTGTTCCTCAGCCAGTACATGATCATGGCCCGCGGCGCCAGCGCCATGCAGGCCGGGCTGATGACCTTCCCGATGATGGCGGGCCTGCTGGTGATCTCCACCGGCGCCGGCTGGCTGATCTCGCGCTACGGCAAGTGGAAGGCGCTGGTGGTCAGCGGGTCCATCCTGCAGGTGATCGGGCTGTTCCTGCTGGGCAGCATCCACTACGACACCCCGTTCGTGCTGGTGGCCACGTACATGTTCATCCTGGGCGCCGGCGTGGGCCTGGTGATGCAGAACATGGTGCTGGTCGTGCAGAACTCGGTGGCACAGCGTGAGCTGGGCGTGGCCTCCTCGGCCGTGAACTTCTTCCGCACCCTGGGCGGCACCGCCGGCACCGCCGGACTGGGCGCACTGTTGGCGATCAGCATCCCGAACATGCTCGAGGATCGCAAGAACGAGCTGATGCAGGCCCTGGCATCGCTGGGCGACAAGGCCGCTGAGGTGGGTGCCGCCCTGAATTCGGGCTCGCTGCCGGAAATCTCCTCGCTGCCCGAACCGGTGCGCGTGATCCTGGAATCCACCTATGGCGATGCCGTGGCCCAGCTGTTCGCGGTCGCCGCACCGATCAGCATCATCACCGTGATCGCGGTGCTGCTGCTGCCGAACCAGTCGCTGAGCACCCAGACCCGCACCGAGCGCATGCGCGATGAGCAGGGACTGGTCGAGGTTGACCCGGAGCACGGCCTGGCCGCCGCCGCGGTGACCACCGAGGCCGCACACCCCACCGGGGATGCCGCCGATGCACCGCAGGCCCCGGAGCAGGGCAACGCACTGGGCTCGGGCTCCACCGCGCAGCAACGCCCGGGGAACCCGGCGGGAAAGTAATCCACGATGAACACGAATCTAGCGGCCGCTGCCGAACCGGCCCGGGAAGACCTGGGGCCGGCGGCCACCGGGGATGACTTCAGCCACCGCTTTGAGGCGCTGGAGCACCAGCTGGTGCAGCTGATGGTGAACAACGCGCACGCCAAGCGGAACCTCGCTGCGAAGTTCGGCGACCAGCTGCCCCCGGCCGCGCTGCCGGTGCTCTCCCTGGTGATGAACAACGACCAGATCGCCCAGTCGGAGCTGTGCTCGCAGCTGATGATCGACAAGGCCAGCCTCTCCCGGCTGGTGACCCGGATGGAAGAGGGCGGGCTGCTGGTGCGCAGCCTGGATCCGGAGGACCGCCGGGTCAGTCGGCTCAGCGCCACCGATGCGGCCCGCGACCGCTGGCGCTCGCTGATGGGCGAGCACCGTTCACGCTGGCGTTCACGGGTCAACGAATGGCCGCGCGAGGACGTGGACCGGCTGGTTGGCCTGCTGGACCGGCTGAACGTCGATCTGCGCGACATCTGAAGCACGGCGACAAGGCGCCGGCGGGAGCATCGCATTGCTTCCCGCCAGCGCCTTGTCGCATTCCGGCGCGGACCCTGGCGCCGTTTCCTGACAGCCCGGCGCGGCTTCGGTAAGGTCGTGCCATGACCAGTAAGTCCAGCAACATCCCAGCCATCGAGCGCGCCACCGGGATTGGGTGGGAACAGTGGGTTGAGCACCTGGGCGCGGCCCAGGCCCCGACGCTGGCCCACGCGCGCATCGCCGAGCTGGCCGAGCAGCGCATGCCGCACCGGGTGCAGAACTCCGGCTGGTGGGCCCAGAGCGTGGCGGTGGCCTATGAGCAGCACATCGGACGGCGGCTGCCGGGCCAGGCCAACGACGGCAGTTTCCAGTTCTCCGTCTCACGCACCATTGACGCCGACATGGACCAGGCCCTGCAGCGCTGGCTGGAGCTGGCCCAGGAACGCGGCGACTTCAACGGGGTGCCGATCCAGGAGCCCGGGCGCGCCAGCAGCACCCAGAAATGGCGGTACTGGCGCATCGGGCTGCAGGACGGGGCGCGGATCGCGGTGAACATCAGCGCCAAGGGTGCCAAGTCCGCGGTGGCGGTGAACCACAGCGGGATCATGGATCCGGATCTGGTGGAGAACTGGAAGTCCTACTGGCGCTCGCTGCTCGCCCAGCTGCCCTCCTGAGCCGGTCCGGACCCGCGGATCCCGCCCTTTGACCGGTCGATCGGGCTTGCGGGAAACGATTTCAACAGCATGTTGCGAAGATGTTGGGCAATATGACTAATGTTAAGAACCGCAACTAGGTCAAGTGGGGCACCTGCTGTCACAATAGGACACTGATAGAAATACCGTGGCCGCGCCGGCCAAAATCGGCTGGCTGCCGCGCGTACATCATGGTTGTTGCCACAGGCGTGGTTCAACAACTCTCAGTGTTGGAGTGTGCTTGCCCATGAGCCTGATCGTCCAGAAATTCGGTGGTTCGTCCGTCTCGGATGCCGAAGGCATCAAGCGTGTTGCGCGCCGGATTATTGACACCAAGGCCGCCGGCAACGACGTGGTCGTTGTCGTCTCCGCCATGGGTGACACCACCGACGACCTGCTGGATCTGGCAGCCCAGCTCACCACCAACGCCCCGGCCCGGGAAATGGACATGCTGCTCTCGGCCGGGGAACGCATCTCCATGGCGCTGCTGGCCATGGCCATCGACGAGTTGGGCGAACAGGCCGCCTCCTTCACCGGCTCGCAGGCCGGGCTGATCACCGATGCCTCCCACGGCATGGCCCGCATCATGGAGGTCTCCCCGCAGCGGGTGCACCGGGCGATCGAGCGCGGGTACATCGCGATCGTGGCCGGCTTCCAGGGGATGAGCAAGGAAACGAAGAACATCACCACAATGGGCCGCGGCGGCTCGGACACCACCGCGGTGGCGTTGGCCGCGGCATTGGACGCCGATGTCTGCGAGATCTACACGGACGTGGACGGCATCTACACCGCCGACCCGCGGGTGGTCTCCTCGGCGCAGAAGATCGAGAAGATCTCCAGCGAGGAAATGCTGGAAATGGCCGCCAGCGGCTCGAAGATCCTGCACCTGCGCTGCGTGGAGTACGCCCGCCGCTTCGGCGTGCCGCTGCACGTGCGCTCCTCATTCAGCACCCATGAGGGTACCTGGGTCATCCCCGACCCGGACGACAAGATCACCATCCAAGAGGGAGAACCCATGGAACAGCCAATCATCTCCGGTGTCGCCCACGACCACTCCGAGGCGAAGGTCACCGTTATCGGCGTGCCCGACATCCCGGGCAAGGCCGCGCAGATCTTCGGGGTCATCGCCGCCGCGCAGGCCAACATCGACATGATCGTGCAGAACATCTCCACCCAGGGCTCGGGCAAGACCGACATCTCCTTCACCCTGCCGATGACCGAGGGCAAGCGGGTGCTCGATGCGCTGAACACCGCCAAGGGCGAGATCGGCTTTGAGGAGCTGGAGTACAACGAGGAGGTCGGCAAGCTCTCCCTGGTCGGCGCCGGGATGCGTTCGAACCCCGGGGTGTCCTTCACCTTCTTCGAGGCGCTGCACCAGGCCGGGATCAACGTGGACATGATCTCCACCTCGGAGATCCGCATCTCCGTGGTCACCGACGCGGACAAGCTCAACGACGCGGTGCGCGCGATCCACACCGCGTTCAACCTGGACGCCGAGGTCGAGGCCACCGTCTACGGCGGCACCGGGCGCTAGGCCCGCAGCGCGCGGCCGGACGGCAACAGCACAAAAAAGGGCCCGGGGTTCCTTCCCACAGCGGGAGGAAACCCGGGCCCTTTGGCGTCAGGGTGCCGGCGCGTTAGCGGCTGAGC
>NZ_JAVGCZ010000128.1:0-6266 GCF_052928425.1 Glutamicibacter sp. BSL13 | reverse complement strand
ATTCCAGATCTCATCATCGGACAGGTGATTGACCAGTTCCTTGGTTTCCGGGCGCTGACCGAAGAAATGCTCACGCACGAACGCGCCGGACTCGGCCTTGTACGTCTGGTAATCCCCATCCGGGGTCGGTTTATCACTTCCACCAGCGCCCCGGGGTCATCGGCATCCAGCACAGGTTCAGCGCCACGCGCACGTCGTGCGAGTCGCGCACCTCCTGCGGCAGGTAGCTGCGGTCCGCCGCGCTGATCTGCCCGGCCGACTCCTCCAGCACCCGCTTCATCTGTTCGGCCAGCTCCTCGACGAGGACCTTCACAAAGGTCTCGCGGGCCTGGTTGTGCGGCCGGCGCGAATGCCGGGCCCGGTCCCGGGCGTTGCGCACCATCTTGCGGGTCAGGGTCAGCCGGGTGCCCTCGACCAGCACGGTGCGGTCCTCGGGCAGCAGCCGCTGGCGGTTGCGCACCGCCTGGGCGATCACCCTGGCCATCGACAGCTCGCCCTTGACCCGGGCGGTGGTGCGGTTCAGCTCCGGCACCGTGGGCACCCCGGCGTACAGTTCCCCGACGCTGGCCATCACCACGCCGGTCTCCCCCAGGGAGGGCAGCACGCGTTCGATGTAGCGCATGAAGGAGGTGGAGGGGCCCACGATCAGCACCCCGGCGTTCTTCAGCCGCTCCCGGTACTCGTAGAGCAGGTAGGCGGCGCGGTGCAGCGCCACAGCGGTCTTGCCGGTGCCCGGCCCGCCCTGCACCACGATCGCCCCGGCCAGCTCGGAGCGGATGATCGCATCCTGCTCGGCCTGGATGGTGCCCACGATGTCACCCATCCGCCCGGTGCGCTTCTCGCGCAGCGCCGCCATCAGCGCCCCCTCGCCGCGGTGCGAATGCCCCTCGTCCAGCCAGGACGGGTCCAGCACGTCATCCTCCACCCCGGCCACGGTGCGGCCCTTGAGGATCAGGTGGCGGCGGCGGCGCACCCCCAGCGGCTGCAGCGCGGTGGCCTGGTAGAACGGGGCGGCCTCCGCGGCCCGCCAGTCCACCATCAGCCGGTTCAGGTCCTCGTCGGTGATGCCGATGCGTCCGATGTAGCGCGGGCTGCCGGCCGATTCGGGGTCCGCGGCGATCCGCCCGTCCATGTCCAGCCGGCCAAAGACCAGCCGGTCCTCCACGGCCTCCAGCTGGGCGATCCGGTCCTCGTAGAGGGTGGCGAAGGAGTCGCGTTCGGACTGGTTCTGGAAGCTGCCCACCGCCCCGGTGGCCCGGGTGCGCTCCAGCTGTTCGATCTTCTCCGCCCGCAGCTCATCGAGCCGCGCATACAGCCGTGCCACGTACTGCGATTCGTCGATCAGATCCTTGTCGATCGTCCCGGCCACTGGTGCTCCCCTCACACTGCAAAATCAAGACAGACCATTCTACGCCGCCGCACCCCGGCAACGGGCAATGATGTGACGCAACCGGCGACACGTTCACCGGCGGCGGATTCGGGCGCGCGGATCAGACCAGCTGCAGGCTGTGCACGTTGTATCCGCTCAGCTGCTGGCGGCCCTTCAGCTCGTCCAGTTCCAGCACCACGCCGATCCCGGCCACCGTCGCACCGGTGCGTTCGATCAGCCGGGCCGCGGAGCCCACGGTGCCGCCGGTGGCCAGCACGTCGTCCAGGATCAGCACGCGGGTGCCGGGGCGGACTTCGTCGCGGTGGATCTCCAGGGACCCCGACCCGTACTCCAGGGTGTAGTCGTCGCGGTAGGTGGGCCGGGGCAGCTTGCCGGCCTTGCGGATGGTGAGCATGCCGGTGCCGGTGGCGTAGGCGGCGGCCGCGGCCAGCACGAACCCGCGGGCCTCCAGCCCGGCAACGATGTCGAACTGCCCGGCGAAGCGGGAGGTCAACTCGTCGACGATCCGGCGCAGCCCATGCGGGTCGGCGAACACCGGGGTCAGGTCCTTGAAGGACACCCCCGGTTGCGGGTAATCGGGCACGATCGCGCAGAGGCGGTCCAACAGGTCACTGATGCTTTCGTTATTCGTCACCCGTCAATTTTAGGCCGTCCCGGCAGTTCCCGCGGAACCCCGCCCGGCCGGGGCGGGTACCGGTGCAGCACAACGCCCCGCGTTTCCGGTCCCTGCAGGGGCGGAAAACACGGGGCGGAAGGTGATTCGGCGGGGCCGTGAATCAGCGCCGATCAACGTGAATCAGCCGGTCTCAGCGTGGCAGCAGCTGCCCCGAGGGCCAGGGCAGCAGCGTCGGGAAGTCCGAGAGCTCGGCGTCGGAGGAGGCCTGCACCACGCCCTGCGGCGGTCGTCCGGCCAGCCAGGCGGCCAGGTCGAAGTCGGTTCCGGTCAGCACGTAGGAGTGCGCCCCCTCCCCCAGCACGATCGGCTCCTTGCCGTGGGGCTGCAGCACGATCCGGTCGGTCTCGGCCACGCGCGGCTGCAGCGCACGGATCAGGTGCTCACTGAAGCTGCGCGGCCAACTGGCGGCCGGACGCTTGAACTCGTCCAGGTCGGTTGCGTGGATCAGCATTTCCCGCCAGGTGGCGTGCATCATGTCGGCCACCGTCGCCCCGGGGCGGTACCCGACGTTTTCCTCCCACTTCTGCGCGGTGCCGGGCAGCACGGCACGCAGCTCGTCGAGCGAATCCAGGGCCAGCGGGCGCAGCGAGTCCGGGCGCATCAGCGCGGCCATGTTGATCGCCTCCACGCGCCCGGCCATGCCCCCGTCGTACATCTCCGGCGGGTTGGCGCTGCCGGCGTTGGCGAACTGGCGGATCGCGGCCCGGGCGAAGGAATGCAGGTGCGCGACCAGCTGGGACACCGTCCAGTCCGGCAGCGAACTGGGCTTGGCGAAATCCTCATCGGGAAGTGCGCGCAACTGGGCCTGGAGCTCATCCAATGCCCGGGTGACCTCAGTGATCAGTTCCTCGGGCGACAAATGCTGTGTCATGCTCCACACTGTATCGGCTGCACCGGGAAAACCACCAGCACCACCTGCGATGCCCACAAACACCACAACTCGCCGGCACCCGTGGAGGGGGCGGCGGGCTGCGGTCAAAGCGCGGCGGGAGGCGGCAGGTGCGCGATCAGCTCCCGGCCCAGGTGCGCACGTGCTGCAACTGGCGTTCGAACTCCTCCAGCTGGGCCTGCACGGCGCTCGGAGCGGTCCCGCCCTGTCCGTTGCGCGCGTTCAGCGAACCCGCGGTGGAGAGCACCTCACGCACCGCCGGAGTCAGGTGCTCGGAGATCGAGGCGTAGTCCTCATCGCTCAGGTCCCACAGCTCCACGCCGCGCGACTCGGCCAGCTTCACCGCCGCCCCGGACAGTTCGTGGGCGTCGCGGAACGGCACGCCCTGGCGCACCAGCCATTCGGCGATGTCGGTGGCCAGCGCGAACCCCTGCGGGGCCAGTTCGGCCATCCGCTCGGTGTTGAAGCTCAAGGTGGCGATCATCCCGGCCACCGCCGGCAGCAGCAGCTCCAGGGTGTCGGCGGCGTCGAACACCGGCTCCTTGTCCTCCTGCAGGTCACGGTTGTACGCCAGCGGCAGGGCCTTCAGGGTGGCCAGCAGCCCGGTCAGGTCCCCGATCAGGCGCCCGGCCTTGCCGCGGGCCAGCTCGGCGATGTCCGGGTTCTTCTTCTGCGGCATGATCGAGGAGCCGGTGGAGAACGCATCGTGCAGGGTCACGAACGAGAACTCCTTGGTGGCCCACAGGATCACTTCCTCGCTGATGCGCGAAAGATCCACGCCGATCATGGCCGTAATCCAGGCGAACTCGGCGAAGACGTCACGTGCCGCGGTTCCGTCGATCGAGTTGTGCACGGCCGAATCAAAGCCGAGTTCGGCGGCGACGAAGTTCGGATCCAACCCCAGGGTCTGGCCGGCCAGGGCACCGGATCCATACGGTGAGACCGCGGCGCGCTTGTCCCAGTCCACAAACCGCTGCACGTCGCGCAGCATCGGCCAGGCGTAGGCAAGCAGCAGATGCGAGAGCAGGATCGGCTGGGCGTGCTGCAGGTGGGTGCGCCCCGGCATGGGCGCGTAGGGGTGGGCCTTGGCTTGGGCGACGAGCGCGTCCATCGTCTCGATCAGGCCCTGGGCGATGATGCGCGCATGATCGCGCAGGAACATCCGACCCAGGGTGGCGATCTGGTCGTTGCGGGAACGGCCGGCGCGCAGCTTCCCGCCCAGCCCGGCTCCCGCCCGCTCGAGCAGGCCGCGCTCCAGCGAACCGTGGACGTCTTCATCCGACTCGGCGGCCACGTAGCGCTCGGTCTTGACGTCCTCCTCCAGCTGGTCCAGCGCGGCCAGCATCCCGGAGAGTTCGTCGTCGGTGAGCAGGTTCGAACGATGCAGGACCTTGGCGTGGGCGCGTGAACCGGCGATATCGTAGCTGGCCAGACGCCAGTCGAAGTGCGTGGACTTGCTCAGCGCCGCCATGGCTTCTGCTGGGCCGCCGGAGAAGCGGCCGCCCCATAGCGAACCTTCGTTGGTTGAAGAGCTCATGCCTAGTTCCTTTCAGCAGACACCACGTGGTGGACCGCAAGCTTTATATTCACTGTTGAACACTCTAACAAAGTTTATGCATAGAAGCTCATAAATATTCAATCTGGACTGCTCTATCCCGCAGAGGCAGTGTCGACGAGCGAGCGACACATCCTCGTCCCAAGTCCCAAGGCTCGTTAGACTAAAACCATGACTGATACCCCGCGACAGCCGGAACTTTCCAATGAGCAAATAGAATTCCTGAACCAAGTGCTGGACATGGCCCGGCAGGGCAAGGTTCAGATGCTCAGCTCGGTGATTGATCAGGGGATTCCGGTAAACCTGACCGACGGCAAGGGCGACTCCCTGCTGATCCTGGCTGCCTACAATTCACAGCCCGAAGTCGTGAAGGCGTTGATTGAGCGCGGAGCAGAGCTGGACCAGCTCAACGCACGCGGACAAAGCGCGCTTACCTGCGCGGTGTTCAAGCAGGACGAGGAGTCCACCCGCATGCTGCTGGAGGCGGGCGCCGACCCGAAGCTCGGGCCGCAAAATGCGTTGGCCGTGACCGAGATGTTCGATCTTCCCCAGTTCCGCGCCATCATCGATGAGTACCTATAGGCCGTCCTAGCGCCTCGCTGAGCTTCCCAGAAAGTTCGCCCTCAGCACAGATTTACTGTGGTGGGGGCATACTTTTGCCTGTAGTTACCCGCAAAACCCTTCCACTGCCCATAGCCGCCGCGTAAGGTGATCTTACACATAGAGGAACACGGAGATTCTTGGAGGTACGACCCATGGAAATCCAACTCGTACGCGGGGATATCACGCGAGTCGGGGCTGAGGCTTTGGTGAATGCTGCCAACCCGTCACTGCTCGGCGGCGGTGGTGTTGATGGCGCCATCCACGAGGCCGCGGGCCCTGAACTCCTGGCGGCGTGCCGCGCAGTGCGCAAGAACCAGTACCCCGATGGCATTCCCTCAGGTATTGCGGTCGCGACCAAGGCCGGAAAACTGGATGCACGGTGGGTCATTCACACCGCGGCACCCAACCTGAATCTGGGCAAGGCGAACCCGAAGATCCTCTCCGATTGCTTCACCAACTCGCTATACGTGGCTACTCGCCATGATGCTCATTCCGTCGCATTCCCCGCCATTGGTGCTGGGGCCTTCGGCTGGCCCGCACAGCAAGTGGCCGACATTGCTGCCAAGGCCATCGGCGACTGGGTTGAGACCAACAAGCACGTCACTTCCATTCACCGGATCATTCTGGTCTCCCACACCGATCAAGTGCAGAAGGCCTTTGAAGATGCCTTTGGCATGGAAAGCATCGAAGAGCTGGCTGCCTAGCCTGCAGCTTGTCGTTGAGCAAGGCGACGGCGGTGTACTGCATCGACTGCAGCACACCGCCGTCGTGTTTGCTCCGGGAATCAACCTTGCGAAGCACTGCAGCAAAAGTTAGCTGTCGGCTGCTTTAGGTGGGGTGGCCGCTGGCGGGTCCTGTCCAGGGCCCGGCCCGGTCTTCGACCCCCGACGACGACTGCTGTTGCGTTTGGTGGTATCCGGTGGCGGGCCGTCCGGCTTTGGCGGGTTCGTCTGGCCCGGGGCCGGTTTTTGTTCCGGTGGCTTTTGCCGGGCTGCTTGCTGCCCTGGTTTGGACGGGTCTTCCCAGCTGGCGAACCAGTACCGGTTACGCCGCGGGGTCTGGGAAGGATCCAGATGCTTGGGCAACACCACATGCGGCAACCCGTTCACATCAACGATCTTGAACTTCCCGGCATGATAGTCATCATGCTCCC
>NZ_JAVGCZ010000127.1:0-6300 GCF_052928425.1 Glutamicibacter sp. BSL13 | reverse complement strand
GCGTTCAGGTCCCCGACGATGACCACCGCGGCGCCCAGCAGCTGGGCGGAGGTGGCGGCGGCCAGGCCCACCGGGCCGGCGCCGGCCACGTACACGGTTGATCCCACACCCACCCCGGCGCCCACGGCCCCGTGGTACCCGGTGGGGAAAATGTCCGAGAGCATCGCCAGGTCCAGGATCTTCTCCATCGCCTGGTCGCGGTCGGGGAACTTCAGCACGTTCCAGTCCGCGTAGGGAACGAGCACGTATTCGGCCTGGCCACCCACCCAGCCGCCCATGTCCACGTACCCGTAGGCGGAGCCGGGACGGTCCGGGTTCACGTTCAGGCAGATGCCGGTCTTGCCTTCCTTGCAGTTGCGGCACCGTCCGCAGGAGATGTTGAACGGCACCGAGACGACGTCCCCGACCTTGACGAACTCGACGTCCCGCCCCACCTCGATGACTTCACCGGTGATTTCATGCCCGAGCACCAGGCCCGAGGGGGCGGTGGTGCGTCCGCGCACCATGTGTTGGTCCGAACCGCAGATGTTGGTGGCGATGGTTCGCAGGATCACCCCGTGCTCCACTTTGCGTCCGACGTTGTCTGGGTGCACCCCGGGCCCGTCGCGCAGGACGAATTCCGGATAGGGGGTGTCGATGACCTCGACCTTGCCCGGTCCTGCGTAGCTCACTGCCTTGTTTCCCACCTGAGAACCTCCGCCTTGTTAAATATAAGTTGGATAAATGAGTCCAACCTAGCAGCAGTGTGCTCCGCGTCACAGGGGGTGTCAAGGGTGCGCTCCGTGGTCGGCTCGACCTACGTCTCCTCGTCCAGCCGCTCGTCCAGGATGCTGCGCGCCCTCCCCTGCAGGATCTGCAGGCATTGACCAATCAGCGGGGAGTCCATGCTGCCGCGCCGCGCGGCGGCGACGATGCGTCGGGTGGGGCGTCCTGGCCCGGTCAGTCGCAGCCTGCGCACATTTTCATGCCCACCGATGGGTGCCAGCCGCGGCAACAGGCCCACCCCGAGCCCGGCACCGACGAAGGCGATCATGGTCTCCCACTCCAGGGACTCGTGGGCAATGCGCGGGGTGGCGCCCACCGCGGTGAAGGCCGCCGTAAACAGCGCCCGGTAGGTGGATCCGACGGTGTCGGTAATCCAGGGCTCGGAGGCCAGCTCCTCCAGGCGCACCGAGACCCGCTCGGCCAGCCGATGCCCGGCCGGGACCAACACGTCCAGCGGATCGTTGAGCAGGAACGTCTGCTCAAAGCGGGGGTCCTCCTCCCCCACGCTGTCTGCCTGCATTGCCACCACGACCGCCAGGTCAATGCGTTCGGCCACCAGCAGTTCGTAGCAGCGTGCCGGGCTGGCCTCGATCAGGCGCACCGCCAGGGTGGGCCGGGTTTCGCGCAGCGCGGCGGCCAGCGGGGCCAGCAGCTGCGCGGCGGCACTGGAGAACCCGCCCAGGCCAAACTGCGCCGGCACCTGCTCATCGGCGCGCAGGGCCGCAGCGCGCAGCCCCTCCCACTGCGCGACCAGGTCATCCGAACCCGCCACCAGGTGCCGACCGGCCGCGGTGAGCCGCACGCCCCGCCCGTCACGGACCAGCAGCTCGATGCCCAGCGAGCGCTGCAGCTCACGCAGCTGCGCGGAGACCGCCGACGGGGAGTAGCCGGTGAGCTCGGCCGTGGCCGCCACGGTGCCGCAGGTGGCGAACACGCGCAGCGTGTGGAGACGGGCATCGATCATGCGGATATTGTGCACGATGATCGGCAGGTTTTTGCGCTTTTATTGCACTTTCACAGCATCTAATGTGATCGGTACAACATCCGTTCACGTTGCGGTCCCCGCCATGCCGCGGCCGCTGACAGGCTCCCCTTCCGCTCCCTTCCAAGGAACCGCCCATGTCTGTTTCGATGAATGCGCCGCGCACGGCCCGCGGCAGCCTTGCCACCGCCCTGCCCGCCGGGCAGCTGGAGGAAATACGCCAGCTCTTCGCCCGGCGCCGCTCGGGGTATTCGCTCAATGCGCCGTTTTACACCGACCCGACCCTCTTCGCCCTGGACATGGAGGGAATCTTCGGCACCCAGTGGCTCTACGCCGCCAGTGTCGCGGAAATCCCGGAGCCCGGGGACTACATCACCATGGACTTCGGCCCCAGCTCGCTGATCATCCTGCGCAAGGACGACGGGCAAATCAACGTCCTGCACAACGTGTGCCGACACCGCGGCGCGCGGGTGCTGACCGAGGCCTCCGGCTCGACCGGCAACCTGGTGTGCGGCTACCATTCCTGGACCTACTCCCAGGACGGGGAGCTGATTCACGCCTCAGCCCCCGGGGAAGTGGATTTCGACAAGGGCTGTTTCGCGCTGAAACGGGCACACAGCAGGGTTTATGCCGGGCTGATCTTCGTCTGCCTGTCCCCCGAGCCGCCCGAGGACTTTGACCGGGCCGCGGCCGTCTTCGAGCCCTACCTCGCGCCCCATGACCTGTCCCGCACCAAGGTGGCCTACCAGCAGAACATTGTTGAGCAGGGCAACTGGAAACTGGTGATGGAGAACAACCGCGAGTGCTACCACTGCGATGGCCACCCGGAGCTGGCCTGCGCGCTCTTCCCCACCTGGGGCCTGAATGAGAGCACGGTGCCGCCGCACCTGGTCGAGGTCTGGGACCGGAACCAACAGGCGCAGGGCGCACTGGAGGAACGCTGCCGACGCTATGGGCTGCCCTATGCGGTCATCGAGGAGTTGGATACCCGGGTGGCCGGGTTCCGCGTCTCGCGCGAACCGTTGGACGGACAGGGCGAATCCTTCTCGCCCACCGGGCGCCGGCTGTCCAAGAAACTGCTCGGCGACCTCCCAGATTTCCGCCTCGGCCGCTGCTCGCTGCACATTCAGCCCAACAGCTGGTTCCACCTGCTTGGTGATCACGTCATCACCTTTGCGGTCTTCCCCATCAACGAACACCAGACCCTGGTGCGCACCACCTGGCTGGTGGCCGACGACGCGCAGGCCGGGGTGGATTACGAGGTGGAGTCCCTGACGCACACCTGGAAGCAGACCAACCTGCAGGACAAGACCTTCGTGGAGTTGTGCCAGGCCGGTGCCGCCAGTCCCGCCTACGAGCCCGGGCCCTACATGAAAAGCGAGTACCAGGTGGAGGCGTTCATCAACTGGTACGTGCAGCGGATGCGGGAGCATCTGGCATGACGGTCACCACCACGAGCATCCGTGCCTCCGGCATCCAGCGCATCCGCGGCCTGGAGATGCCCTGGAACCGGGTGTTGCGGGCCACGAACCAGGCCGCCGGTGCCGCCCGCGCCCTGGGCCCCTGGCATCCGCAGGAATTCAGCGCCGAATGCGTGGAAACGATCCCCGAGGCCGGGGGCATGATGACCTTCGTCTTCCGCCGTACCGACGGGGCCCCGCTGGCGTTCCGCTCCGGCCAGTACCTGAACATTGCCTTTCCCGTTCATGGGGAAGGCCAGGAACCAGTCGACCGGAACTATTCGATTTCCAGTGCGCCCACCGAACCCTGGACCTTTAACATCACCGTCAAGCGCGAGGAACAGGGTCTGGTCTCCCCGTGGGTGCACCGGCACGTGCGCCCGGGCACCGTGCTGGAGATGCTCGGCCCGATTGGCGCCTTCCACCTGCCCGACGCAGAGCGCCGCGCGCGCTTTCTCTTCCTGGCCGCCGGGGCGGGCATCACCCCGATCATCTCCATGGTGCGTACCATCCACGCCCTGCCCGGCCAGGCCGACGTCGTGGTGCTGTACCACGGAGCCGAACCCGGCGGGTTCGGATTCGCCAAGGAACTGGAGTACATTGCGGCGGTCGATGAACGCGTCACGGTGTACTACTCCCTGGGGGACCGCTCCGTGCCCGGGGACTGGGAATGGATGCTGGGACGACTGACCTGCCACATGATTGAGCAGGTGGCCCCGGACGCGAACGGCCGCCACGTCTATGCGTGCGGCCCAGAGGGGTACCTGAACAACGCGGCCAAATTGCTGCTGGAGGTGGGGGTTGACGACACCTCCATCCACATGGAGTTCTTCTCGGGGGGCCGGCAGACCCGCCTGGAATACCAGCAGGAGTTGGCATATGCCGAGGACCTGGCCGGGGAAATGGCCGAGGCACCCGAATCCCAATTCGAACAGCAGAACCTAGGCCTGTACGACCCGGCGCCAGCCACGCCGCCGGGAAACCCACCCGGCGCCCTGCCCACGGAGGAGGGCGGGCGTGGTTCCGCATCGGATGCGGCGCCCGGGCCGCCACCGGACCTTGGCGGGACACCGCCCACGGACCCCCAGGAGTTTGCCACCGTCGGGGAAGGCAGTTTGACCATGTCCTTCCTCAAGTCCGGCCTGAAGGTGCGCATCGACCCCGACCAGCGGATTCTGCCGGTCGCCAAACAGGCCGGGGTGCGCATCGGGGCCAACTGCCAGGAGGGCATGTGCGGCTCCTGCAAGGTCATCAAGCTCTCCGGTGAGGTGGACATGAACCACCAGGGCGGGATCCGGGACCGGGAAATCGAAGCCGGAAAATTCCTGCCCTGTTGCTCCACCGCGAGCACGGACCTGGTCATCGATGCCTGATCCGATCCGCACTCCCGACCCTGGCGGGAGGACGACAGGGTCGGATGGCAAACGAAATCGTTTGTCTAACATTCTCTCGTAGTGGCGACAAACCTCTATCACACCAAGTCGGTGACGCTATCAGCCTCTCAAGGTTGTTTCACGTGGAATCGGCGGTCGCCCTCCCACGCAAGCGCCGGCACCCCGGGCGTCGCATGGGGAGCTAGAACAGGGTGGAGGGTTGCCGCGCGTCGTTCGGGTTTTCCAGCTGCAGCAGGATCCGCTTGGCCTGCAGCCCGCCCAGGTAGCCGCCCAGCGAACCATCGGTACGCAACACCCGGTGGCAGGGCAGCACAATGGGCAGCGGATTGGTGGCGCAGGCCGACCCCACGGCCCGTACGGCCGCAGGCTTTCCGATGCGTTCGGCCATTTGCCGGTAGCTCAGGGTGTGTCCGTAACCGATGTGGCCCAGTTCCAGCTGGACCCGGCGCCGGAATTCGGTGGAGAGCCGCAGATCCAGCGGCAGGGTGAAGCTGGTGCGGTGGCCGCTGAAGTACTCCTCCAGCTGCCGGGCCGCGGTGTCCAATGCGCCCGGCGAGCGCAGGATCCGGGCGCCCAGGCTTTCGCTGAGCTGTTCCAGCACACGCTCGTGCTCCTCCGAGGCGAAGGCCACCCGCACCAGCCCTACCTCCGTGGCGGCCACCAACAGGGGGCCCAGGGGCGACTGCACGATCCGGTACACCGCGTCGGTAAGGTGCTCCCGGTGGGCGGCCTGCTCCAGCCGGTCGTGCAGGCTGGCCAGGAGGCGCTGCTCAACCTCGGTCGGCGGGGTGTTCAGCGGGGCGGTGCCATCAAGCTGACTCATGGTTTTCCTCCAGTTGCTGATCCGGCGTCCATTCGGCGTCGCAGATTGCTGATCCCGTCGGCGGCGGCGCGCCGCGCTGCTTCCGGGGTTCCGGAAAGAATCTGGGAGATCTGCCGGTAGTCCAATCCACCCAAATAGCGGTACGCAACGACCAAGCGTTGTTTTTCCGGCAACTGCTTGACCAGCTGCCACAGCTCCAGGTTTTCGGCCCGGCCTTCCGGCCCGGCCTCCGTCGAGGGGGCGTGTGCGGCGGGGTCGGTTTCCAGATCCTCGCCCCGCTGGCGGCGCAGCTCATCGATGGCCTTGCGGTGGGCGATGCGCACCAGCCAAGCCTGGACGTTGGCCTCCGGATCCAGTTGCGGGTAGGCCCGCAGGGCGGCCAGGAAGGTTTCCGACCAGGCGTCCTTGGCGCGGTGTTCATCCAGCAGGGAGCGGCACACGCGCAACACGCTCAGTCCGTGGGCCTGCACGATCTGTTCGAATGGCTGCTTCATGGTGCTCCTGGTGATTGGCTCTCACCATGTAAACGTGGCGGGACAGCTTTTCGTGAGGTCTTTGGCCGGATTTCCTGCGACCACCCACCGGGCGGTGGGGGCCGGCCCTGTTCCTAGACCACGACCGGGTCACCGTCGCGCAGGGCCAGTTCCAGTTCGCGCAGTTCGCCCAGGTCCAGGGGCACCACTTCCCCGTTCTCCACGCCCTGGGGCAGGCGGCGTCCGAGCAGGGTATCGCGGATGATGCGCATGGTCGCCCCGTGGCTGACACACAGGATGCGCCGCTGGGGGTGGGTGGCGGCCAGCTGGAGCAGGGCCGGCACTGCCCGGCGCAGCACGGCCGAACGCGGTTCGGCCTGCTCCATCAGCTCCTGCACCAGGT
>NZ_JAVGCZ010000126.1:0-6333 GCF_052928425.1 Glutamicibacter sp. BSL13 | reverse complement strand
CCTCGGTGCGCCAGCGCCAGCTCACCTTCGGCTACACGAACGAGGAGCTGCGCCTGCTGTTGGGGCCGATGGCCGCCACCGGCACCGAACCGCTGGGCGCCATGGGCACCGACACCCCGGTCGCGGTCCTCTCCGAGCGCGACCGGCTGCTGTTTGACTACTTCACCCAGTCCTTCGCCCAGGTCACCAACCCGCCGCTGGACGCGATCCGCGAGGCGCTGGTCACCTGCCTTGCCACCTCGATCGGCCCGGAGGGGAACCTGCTGCAGCCCGGGCCGGTTTCGGCCGAGCAGATCGCGCTGGACTACCCGGTGCTGGACAACGACCAGCTGGACCAGGTGCTGTTCCTGCGCGACGGGCACGGCGCCCGCCAGAGCCTGCGGGTGCGCGGGCTCTACCGGCCCGCCGGCGGGGACCGGGAGCTGCGCGCCCGTCTGGACGAGATCTGTGAGAAGGTCTGCGCCGCGGTGCACCGCGGGGTGCGCTTCATCGTGCTCAGCGACCGGGACTCCTCCGCCGCGTGGGCGCCGATCCCCTCCCTGCTGCTGGTCTCCGCGGTGCACCACCACCTGCTCTCCAGCTCCACCCGCACCCGGGTCTCGCTGCTGGTCGAAACCGGCGACGCCCGGGAAGTGCACCATGTGGCGCTGCTCATCGGCTACGGCGCCAGCGCCGTGAACCCGTACCTGGCGCTGGAGAGCGTGGAGCAGATGGCTCTGGAGGGCACCTTGCCCGGGGTGGGCCCGGCCCCCGACGGGCGGGCCGCGGCCGCGAACCTGGTCAGGGCGCTGGGCCAGGGGGTGCTGAAGATCATGAGCAAGATGGGGATCTCCACCATCGCCTCCTACTGCGGCGCCCAGACCTTCGAGGCCCTGGGGCTGGGCCGGGCGCTGGTCGACGAATACTTCACCGGCACCCCCAGCCGGCTGGACGGGATCGGGCTGGAGGTGATCGCCCGGGAAACCGCGGCCCGCCACGCCCGCGCCTACCCTGATCACCCCTCCCACCCCGGCATCGGCACCGGCACCGGGAGCAGTGCCGCGAGCGGTGCCCCGCAGCTGCCCGGCGGCGGGGAATACCAGTGGCGCCGCGGCGGGCCCCCGCACCTGTTTGACCCGCAGACCGTGTTCCGGCTGCAGCATTCCACCCGCACCCGGCGCTATGACGTGTTCAAGCGGTACACCGCCGCGGTCGACGAACAGGCCGCCGAGCTCAAGACGCTGCGTGGGCTGCTGCGGCTGAACACCCAGGCCGCCACCCCGGTGCCCATCCAGGAGGTGGAGCCCGTCAGCGCGATCGTCACCCGTTTTGCCACCGGGGCGATGAGCTATGGCTCGATCTCCGCCGAGGCGCACGAAACCCTGGCGATCGCAATGAACCGGCTCGGGGGCAAGTCCAACACCGGGGAGGGCGGGGAGGACCCGGCCCGGCTGAACGACCCGCTGCGGCGCAGCGCCATCAAGCAGATCGCCTCCGGGCGCTTCGGGGTGACCAGCCGCTACCTGAGCAGCGCCGTGGACATCCAGATCAAGATGGCCCAGGGCGCCAAGCCCGGGGAGGGCGGGCAGCTGATGAGCACCAAGCTCTACCCGTGGATCGCCCGGACCCGGCACTCCACCCCCGGGGTCGGGCTGATCTCCCCGCCCCCGCACCACGACATCTACTCGATCGAGGACCTGGCCCAGCTGATCCACGACGCCAAATGCGCCAACCCCTCCGCCCGGATACAGGTCAAGCTGGTCTCCGAGGCCGGCATCGGCACCGTCGCGGCCGGGGTCGCCAAGGCCAAGGCGGACGTGGTGCTCATTTCCGGGCACGACGGCGGCACCGGGGCCAGCCCGCTGAACTCGCTCAAGCACGCCGGCACCCCGTGGGAGATCGGGCTGGCCGAGGCCCAGCAGACGCTGATCCTCAACGGGCTGCGCCAGCGGGTGACCCTGCAGGCCGACGGGCAGCTGAAGACCGGGCGCGATGTGGTGATCGCGGCGCTGCTGGGCGCCGAGGAGTTCGGCTTCGCCACCGCCCCGCTGGTGGTCTCCGGGTGCATCATGATGCGCGTGTGCCACCTGGACACCTGCCCGGTCGGGGTGGCGACCCAAAACCCGGAACTGCGCGAACGCTTCAGCGGCAAGGCAGAGTTCGTGGTCAACTTCTTCCAGTTCCTGGCCCAGGAGGTGCGCGAACTGCTTGCCGCACTGGGCGCGCGCACCCTGGACGAGGTGATCGGGCGGGTCGAACTGCTGGACACCGCCCAAGCGGCCGCCCACTACAAGGCCCGCGGGCTGGACCTGGGCCCGATCACCCACGTGCCACCCGTGGCCCCGGCCGCCCGGCGGCGCACCACCGGGCAACAGCACGGTTTGGAGAACCACCTGGACCGGCGGCTGCTGGCCCAGGCCGGTCCGGCGCTCGCCGTGGGCACCCCGGTGCGGCTGGCGGCCAGCGTGTCCAACACCGACCGCTCGGTGGGCACCCTGCTGGGCCACCACCTGACCCGCGCCGCCTTCGACGCCGACCGGCCGGCGGACACCATCACGGTGCGCCTGCAGGGCCAGGCCGGGCAGTCGCTGGGCGCGTTCCTGCCCGCCGGGATCACCCTGCGCCTGGCCGGGGACGCGAACGACTACGTCGGCAAGGGCCTGAGCGGCGGGATCATCGCCGTGCACCCGGGCACCGGCAGCGCCTGCCCGCCCGAGGAACAGGTGATCGCCGGCAACGTGATCGGCTACGGCGCCACCAGCGGCCAGCTGTACATCAACGGGCGGGTTGGCGAACGCTTCGCGGTGCGCAACTCCGGGGCGACGCTGGTCGCCGAGGGGATCGGCGAGCACGGGTGCGAGTACATGACCGGGGGCACCGTGGCGGTGCTCGGGCCCACCGGACGCAACTTCGCCGCCGGCATGTCCGGGGGTGTGGCCTGGGTGCTGGACTTCGACCCCCGGCGGCTGAACCCGCTGGCCGCCGCCGGGCAGGAACTGTTGATCGGCCCGCTGGACGACGCGCAGGCCGGGCAGCTGCACGCGCTGCTCACCGAGCACATCGCCCGCACCGGCTCCCCGCTGGCCCAGCGCCTGGTGCTGGACTGGGACACCAGCCGCACCCGCTTCACCAGCATCATCCCGCGGCACTACGCCGCCATCGAAGAACTTCGCACCCACGCCGCCGACTCCGGGCAGAACCCGGACTCGGCCCAGGTGTGGACCCAAATCCTGGAGGTGACCCGTGGCTGACCCACGCGGCTTTCTGAACATCCGCCACCGTGAAACCCAGCCCCGGCGCCCGGTGCCGCTGCGGCTGCTGGACTACCGGGAGGTCAGCGAACGCCAGCGCGCCGGCACCCTGCAGGCCCAGGCCTCGCGCTGCATGGACTGCGCGGTCCCGTTCTGCCACCAGGGTTGCCCGCTGGGCAACCTGATCCCGGAGTTCAACGACCTGGTCTACCGCCAGCGGATGGACGAGGCGGCCGACCGGCTGCTGCAGACCAACAACTTCCCGGAACTGACCGGCCGGCTCTGCCCGGCGCCCTGCGAGGCCGCCTGCGTGTTGGGCATCAACCAGCCGGCGGTGACGATCAAGCAGGTGGAGGCCGAACTGGCCGGGCACCTGCTGGACGCCGGAGCGTTCACCCCGCAGCCGCCGGCCCGGCACACCGGGGCGCGGATCGCGGTGGTCGGCTCCGGCCCGGCCGGGCTGGCCGCCGCCCAGCAGCTGACCCGGGTGGGGCACACCGTGGTGGTCTTCGAACGCGACGAGGCCCCCGGCGGACTGCTGCGCTTCGGCATCCCGGACTTCAAGCTGGACAAGCGGGTGCTCGAGCGCCGGCTGGAGCAGCTGCGCGCGGAAGGCACCATCTTCCGCACCGGGGTGAACATCGGTGTGGACGTCGGCTGGGATGAGCTGCGCCGGGACTATGACGCGGTGATCATCGCCATCGGCGCCGGAGTGCCGCGCGATTTGCCCGTGCCGGGCCGGGAGCTGGACGGGGTGCACTTTGCGATGCAGTACCTCACCGACAGCAACCGGGTGGTGTCCCAGGCGCGCCGCAGCCCGCGGATCGACGCCCGCGGCAAGCACGTGGTGATCCTGGGCGGCGGGGACACCGGGGCGGACTGCCTGGGCACCGCGCTGCGCCAGCAGGCGGCCAGCGTCACCACCCTGGCCATCGGCCAGCAACCCCCGGCCGAACGCGGGCCCGGGCACCCGTGGCCGACGGTGCCGCCGCTGTTCGAGGTGCAGTCCTCCCACGAGGAGGGCGGGCAGCGCAGCTACCTGGCCTCCACTGTGAGATTTAATGGTCGGCAGGGCCGGGTGATCGGTGTTACAGTGGCAGAGACGGAATTTGTCGCTGGCTCACGCCTCCCGAAGCCCGGCACCGAGAAGCTGATCAAGGCGGATCTGGTGCTGCTCGCCCTCGGGTTCACCGGACCGGAAAAAGCCGGGCTGGATGAACAGGTCAGTATCGATTTCGACAATCTGGGCAACGTCGCCCGTGATGGCTACTACCACACCGGCGCGGACAATGTGTTCGCCGCCGGGGACGCCGGTCGGGGACAGTCCCTGATCGTGTGGGCCATCGCCGAGGGGCGCTCCGTCGCCGCGGCGGTGGACCGTCACCTGCAGGGGCACACCATGTTGCCCGCACCGGTCGCCCCCACCGATAGGGCCATCAGCATCATGTGAGTGTCACGGGTGCGTTGCGGCCAGCCATGGAGTTTCAGCCTTGGAATTCCCGGCCGGACGTACCGTGGAAAGTGAAAGGCATAATAGGCTGACGGTATGAGACGCGCGAAGATTGTTGCTACCTGGGGACCATCGATTGAGAGCTACGAAAACACCGTGGCGGTGTTGCAGGCCGGGGTGGACGTCGCCCGGCTGAACATGAGCCATGGCGACCATTCCACACACGCGAACAACCTGGAAAACGTGCGCAACGCCTCCCGTGAGGTAGGCCGCGCGGTGGGGATCTTCGCCGACCTGCAGGGCCCGAAGATCCGTCTGGGCCGGTTCAAGGACGACGCGAAGTACATCCTGGAGCCGGGGGAGCGGTTCACCATCACCACCGAGGACATCGAAGGGGACCGCAGCATCTGCTCCACCACCTTCAAGGGCCTGCCCGGGGATGTGCAGCCGGGGGACATGCTGCTGGTCAACGACGGCAAGGTCCAGCTGCGCGCCCTGCAGGTCGACGAGGTCAAGGTGCTCACCGAAGTCGTCGTCGGCGGGGAGGTGTCCAACAACAAGGGCATCAACCTGCCCGGCGTCGCGGTGAACGTGCCGGCACTGAGCGAGAAGGATGAGGACGACCTGCGCTGGGCGATCCGCGCCGGAGTGGACATGGTCGCCCTGTCCTTCGTGCGCAACGCCAGCGACATCCATCGCGTGCACGAAATCATGGACGAGGAAGGCCGCCGCCTGCCGGTGATCGCCAAGATCGAAAAGCCGCAGGCCGTCGCCGCCCTGGAGGAGATCATCGACGCGTTTGACGCGATCATGGTCGCCCGCGGCGATCTGGGCGTGGAGCTGCCGCTGGAGGAGGTCCCGATGGTGCAGAAGCGCGCCATCGAACTGGCCCGCCGCTGGGCGAAGCCGGTCATCGTGGCCACCCAGGTGCTCGAATCGATGATCGAGTCCCCGACCCCCACCCGGGCCGAGGCCTCGGACTGCGCCAACGCGGTCATCGACGGCGCCGACGCGGTCATGCTCTCCGGGGAGACCTCGGTGGGCGCCTACCCGGTGGAGACCGTGGCCACCATGGCCCGGATCATCACCTCCACCGAGCAGCACGGCCTGGACCGCATCCCGCGGCTGGGCTCCAAGCCCAAGACCCGCGGCGGGGCGATCACCCGTGCCGCCGTGGAGATCGCCGACCAGCTCGATGTGAAGTACATTGTCGCGTTCACCCAGTCCGGTGACTCGGCGCGCCGCCTCTCCCGGCTGCGCCCGCACAAGCCGGTGCTGGCCTTCACCCCGCTGCCGCAGACCTACAACATCATGACCCTGATGTGGGGTGTGCAGGCCCGCCTGGTGGAATACGCCGACCACACCGACAAGATGACCGCCCAGGTCGACGAACGCCTGCTCTCCGAGGGGCTGGCCGAGGTCAACGACCTGGTGTGCATCGCCGCCGGTTCGCCTCCAGGGCAGGCCGGGTCCACCAACACCCTGCGCATCCACAAGGTCGGTGACCTTGCCGATGCCGGCCAGCTGCTGGACGGCAAGCCGATGCCGGACCGGGAGAAGGTCGGACCGTGGGCGCCGGAGAACGTGCGCGGCACCTCCATCTAGGCATAGCCGCCGACTCGGGCCGCGAGGTTTCTCACGGCCACCGGCCAG